>CAYYQJ010000001.1:0-27433 GCA_964473775.1 uncultured Bacteroidales bacterium
CCTATCATTATTTGCAGGTTTTTATGCGATAAAGGTACAAATTCCCGTATTAGAAAACAGCAAATAAAAATTACAATATATTAACTGTCTTGTGTTTATATCTTTTTTAAGGAACAACTAAATAGTTTAATACCAATAGCGATAAGAGTTTTTCAACAGACACTAAATAAAACCATTTGAAACTTTACTCAATTTACTTGTGTTTTTCAACAGATAACAATAGCGTTGAAAAAGCATATAACCATAAGCTTGTTCGTAGATTTATCAAGTTGACTTGCAATAATCATTTTTCCCAACTCACATTAGTTCGTAAAACTTTAGCAGGAATTCCGCCTAATAATAAACCAGCTTCTTCAAATGATTTTGTAACAATTGAACCATTTGCAACAACAGTATTATTAGGTAATTTTACACCTTTATTAACTATTACCCGACTACCAATCCATGTGTGTTTCCCCACAATAATAGACGGATCTCTATCACTCAAGCTATGGTTATATAAAACTTTATGAAAATCGGTATCCATAATTTGTATTTGCCATGATAACAGAACATCATCACCAAAAATAATTTTATTATCACAAACAATGGTTGATTCCGCCGTAATAGTAAAATTGTTTCCAAAAGTCAAATTTCCTCCACAACCGATTTTTGAACCATGACCAATATCGGCTTTTCCCTTGAAAACTATTTCCCCCGAAATATTCATAACTGTTCTGCTATATTTACTGTCAAATATGGGGACATCCCCAAAACCAATTCTTATCATTCCGATTGAAATCTTTTCAGAATCAATAATAATAATTCCTTTCAACTTAGAAAACCGTGTTCTTCTCGAAATAAATACCGGTAATTTTTTTGCAATCTTAAAAGGAAAGTAATTAAAATTAAAACGCATCGTTTTCCAAAATGATATGCGCTTAACAAATAAAAGCAATTTGCTAATCTGCACTGTTTTTTTTCAAAAATATTTTTGGGAAAAAAGGTATTGCTAATAACAAAAACTCTTTATATATAGTAAACCCAAAAAATTTCATAAGTAAGAAATATATGCCTGCCTGAAAAATTGTATTAACAAAAAGCAACCAAAAATAACTGGAAATCAAATTCGCCGAAACATAGTATATTAATATCGACGGCAATATGCAGATAATAACATGAAACATCTTATAGTACTTCTCTATTGAAAAAAAACCATTGTTATACATTATCACTTCATAAATAATAAAATAAAAATAGTATGCTAACAGCCATCCAATAATTATTGTAGAAATCCCTTTATTAAAAGTTATTATCAAAGCAATACCAATAAACAGTTTTTGCAAAATATCCATTGTCAAAAAAAGTTTTGGTTTATTTGCGGACAAAATGGTAGTAGAATTAAAAAAAGCCAGTAAAAAAATAAACCCTGCAATAAAATATAAATGCATGTAGGGAACTGCACCAATCCATTTATCAGTTAGCAGAATTCTCACAATCGGCTCAGAAAGCAAAAATAAATATAAACTTAATGGTGCTACAAAAAAAAATAATAAACCATAAGTTTTAATATACATGATTTTATGTGCCTCTATTTCATCAGTTTTATTTACCATTGATGGATATAAAACCTTATTGAAGGACACTCCTGTTTGAATGATAAATAAATCGTAAAACTTTTGCCCTCTAGAATAATTCCCTAACGCCTCCGTTTTATAAGTCCTCCCAATTACTAATGAATGAATTTCTCTAAAAATATTTTCCAGAAGACCTTGAACAAATACCTTAGAACCAAATTTGAACTGCTCCTTAAATGAAGTCCAACTGAATTTAAACTCAGGAACCCACTTAAAAATATACCAGATGCCGAGCATCCTCAATATATTACCACTAAGTGTCTGAATGATTAATGCCCAATAATTACAACCCATTAAAGCCATGACAAAACCTATTATCCCACTAATTATCGAGGTTGTAAGATTAACTATCGCCAGTTTTTTGAACTGTATAGCCTTAATCAACTTAATATTATGTATATAGCAAAGTCCATTTATAATAAGGTTTATACTAGTAATTCTCATTATTTTTTCAAGAGCCGGCTCATTAAAATAATCAGCAATATAGGATGCTGAAAAGAAATACAAGAAAAAGAAAAAAAGACTTATTACTATGTTAAACAAATAACCTGTAGAGAAATCAATATTAGTTACGTTTTTTTTCTGAATAAGAGACGTTCCAAACCCCCAATCGGATAGCCATATAGCCACACCAAGAAATAGTCCCATATAGGCAACCAGACCATAATCATGCGGGGTAAGAATACGGGTAATCGCAATTGCAAATATAAATTTCAAAGCAAAACCTGTATAGGTATCCAATAAACTCCAAATCGTTGCTTTTGCTGTTGCGTTTTTCAATGCCATTATTAAAAATCTTGTTTAAATCTCTATCAACTTAATTCCAGTTGTTAGCAATTTAAAAATAGCAATTTTTTTTAAGTTATTAATCATAGGACTAAAACACATTCCCACAAATTACCAATCAAAAATTACATTATTTAGCAAATTTCGCCATCCTAATGACGTTGTGCCAAGCTCCATTATAATAGAAATGATGTATAAATTTACCTTCCTGAAGGAAGTCTAGATTACTGTAAAGTCTAATTGCATTAACATTACTCTCTAAAACATCCAAAGAAATTTTTTGTAAGCCCAACATATTGAAACCATAATCCAATCCAAGGTTCATAACTTCTTTACCCAATCCTAGTCCTCTTAAGTTTTTATTCCCTATTACTATACCTAAAAAGGCATGATTGTGTAGTTGATTAATTTCTCTTAGTTGAAAATAGCCAAAAAACTCTTTTGCTTCATTTAGTACAGCAGCAAAAATAATATTAGTATTATCTGTATTATTCAAGATTTTATTGAGCCAATTTCGGTCTTGTTCCATTGTTACCAGATAGGGATGTGTAAGTGCCAAAAGCCTTAAATTCTTATCATTTCGCCATCCATGTATTAAATCCAAATCCTCTAAAATCAGAGGTCTTAGATAAATTTTATCAGAATTCAGAACCATACTATTCAGTTTTAATGTATTTTGATTTTATCAGACAGCTGACCATTTCCGCTCTTTCTTTCACTTGCTCCAAATTTTCGCCAGATATTATTATGCACGCAGGTCTTTGACCACTATGTACAATCTCCTTTATTACATCGCCTGGTTTAATGAAAATATGAGCAAATATTATATCTCTTTCCAGTAACAAATCATTTATTGGCAATACTTCTATAACTTTTTTTCCTACAGGCAAATCGACATATTTGATGAAGGCATATTGCTTTTTGTCAGTATAGATATCTGGTTTAATACCTAAAGCAATTTGAACAGCAGCCTTATCCATATTAACTCCAGTAGATGTTTTTGTTAAATAGGATGATATAAAATCGCCCCCTAAACGAGCCCCAATTTCAACCACTTTAATAGAATCATTGGTGATTTTTAGTTCAGTATGAGTAGCGGTGTTATCTATTCCTAATGCATTAATTGCTTTTTTGGCAATCACTTCCATCTCATCTTTTTCTTTATTAGTAAGATTAGCTGGTTGTATATGACCCATTTCTACAGCTCTCGGATATGGAGTAATAATTTTTTCAGTAAATTGGACGATATGTGTATCCCCCTGAAAAGTAATTGCTTCAACGCTAAATTCACGACCATCAAGAAATTCTTCTATCAAACAATCTCTATTTGAAGAATAAACTGCGGTTTCTTTTGTATGTGAAATCAAATCTTCTAGTTTCTCTATCTTATAAACGCCTCTACTTGAATGGGAATCTATTGGTTTTATTATTAAAGGAAAAGATAATTTACTAGCCTGCAAAAACGCAGAATCAATAGTCACGAATTCATTAATTACCACCCCGTGAGCACACGGCACCGCATTTTTAATAAACGCTTGCTTCATTAAGAATTTATTCCGACTTTTTGCAATAATCTCAGATGAATTAAAAATGCATCCTATTTCTTCAGCCAATCGTGCCATTAAATGAAGAGGATTCTCCATTTGAGCTGTGACAATCCCACCTACATTATGAGCATTAGCTATTCTCTTAGTAGAATCATAATCATTACCCTCCACCTGATAATAGTAATCCGCATATTTTTTTCCTGGAGGATTAATCATTGGGTCGATAACAACGGTAACAACATTCAATTCTTTTGCAGCTTTTATTAGTTCCAATTGATTGATTCCAGCTCCAAATATCAAAATAGTCTTTCTCATAAAACAAAAGGGTTCCTCTTACCTAGAATCACAACTTTTTCATAATGAATATTAAAAAAAAATTGTCATGAAACTGAAGTCTCTGAAGTTCCAGATTCAAAATATTAATCAGGTTTGCTATATATTTTTTTAACGGCATCAATAACATCATCTGTTCCCTTTTTATTTAAGGAAGGATAAATAGGAAGCCTTAACAATCGGTTAAAAAAATTCATTGAACCAGGCATTTGATCATCAGTCGAAAGTTTCTCATAGAATTTGTTTCTATGTAAAGGTGTATAATGAACATTACTTAATACACCTTCAGCACGTAAAGCATCCATTATCCAATATTTATCTTCTGGAGAAACTAAAATCCCAAAAAGATGCCAATTGTGTTGGCTATTTGAAGTTATTCGTAAAAAATCAAGTCCATCAATATTTGACAATCCCTTGATATACTTTTCAGCAATATTATTTCTAGTTTTATTCATCCAATCCAACTTTAGGAGTTGTGTAACCCCCATAGCACCATTAATATTTGATTGTACATAAGAGTTGCCAATATCCACATATTCATAGTATCCTCTGGTTTTGTTGTCAGTAAGAAAAGAATACTTATCGGTTCCTTTTTCACGCAAAATTTTTACTCTTTCAGCAATTGCATCATTATTTGTTACTAAGGCACCTCCTTCACCAGTTGTCAGATTTTTTGTTCCATGAAAACTGAATGTAGAAATGTCTCCCTGACAACCGGTTTTCTTTCCTTTATAAAACGACCCAATTGACTGAGCTGTATCATGTACAACATATAAATTATATTTTTCGGCAATTGCCAATATTTCGTCCATTTCAGCAGGAATTCCTCCATAATCTACTGCGGCTATTGCAACAGTCTTAGAAGTAATATAACTTTCGAGTTTACTAACATCAAGGCTTCCATTATCCGGATAAACATCAGCCAAAACTACATTAAGATTGTTATACATAGCAGCAATTGCTGTAGACGTATAAGTAAAATCAGGGCATATTACTTCACTTCCCACAGCAAAGTTCTTTACTCTAAAAGCAAGTTCTAATGCACTAGTGGCTGAGTTTACAAACAAAACGTGTTTCACTCCCAGATACTCTCCAAGCAGTTTTTCAAACAACCGACACTCTGGGCCATCGCCTGAAAGGAAAGTACTTCTCATTGCTTTATCAACAGCAGCAAAATCACTTTCATCAAGATAGGGTTTATGAATGAGTATTGGTTCAACTGAAACAGGTCTCCCTCCATTGATAGCAAGTGAAGGATTGTTTTTATTAAGCATTATTTTTTTTTGAAAATTTGTTAGCTATAGTTTATTTAAGAAAATTTGAAGGATATAAACCGTAGGGTTATTTAATATCTCTCGCCTGCAAAATTGGATCTGAACATGGCCAGTTTATCCCTAGTTCTTTGTCATTCCACATAATGGTCATTTGTTCGCCAGCATCCATATAATTGCCATCATAGGCAAGTTTGTAATGGAATACTGCAAAATCAGTTTCAACATAGTACCCATTAACAAAGCCAGGTGGAATAAGAACCTGTGAATATTCGTCAGAAGAAAGAACAAGGCTATCCCATTTTTTAAATGTGGGTGAATCGGGTCGCATATCGGCAACTACTTCAAAAAGTCGTCCCCATACACAGGAAACTAGTTTCCAAGTTTTATGATCGCCATGTAACCCTCGCAACACATTATACTTTGATTGTGCAAATTTATCATGCTTAAAATCCAGCTCTTTAGGAAGATTACTTTTATAGAAATCTTTATTGAAAGAAGAGTATATATTGCCTCTTAAATCCCAGGACACAGAAGGTTTAATAATCAGTACCTCAGGGAAAACTAATGAAGCAGAAACTTCAATATCTTTATATGACATGAGTAATAAAATTTAAACATTAATAGTTATAACACATCTTCCATTTGTTGCCTAACATCAAACCCACCATCTCTTAAATAGGCTTCTCTTTTCATTAGATGAATATCGTTTTTTATCATTTCATTTATAAGCATTTCAAGATTATAACGTGGTTTCCATCCTAATTTTGTATTTGCCTTGGATGCATCACCTATAAGAAGATCTACTTCAGTAGGTCGAAAAAAGAATGGGTCTACAATAATGATTGTCTCTCCAGCCCTAAGATGTAATGATTGTTTGCCAATCTTTTCTTCAAACAGAGCATGATCAATTTCATCAATAATGCCAACTTCATCTTTTCCATACCCCTTGAAAGCAAGCTTAATTCCAAAATACGAGAACGTTTTATAACAAAAATCTCTGACGCTGGTTGTAACACCTGTAGCAATTACAAAATCTTCAGGAATGTTCTGCTGTAACATTAACCACATTGCCTCTACATAATCTTTTGCATGACCCCAATCTCTTTTTGCACCAAGATTTCCAAGTAACAAATGCTTTTGATAACCCAGAGCCATATTTGCAGCTGCTCTAGTAATCTTTCTGGTTACAAAAGTCTCACCTCTAACAGGCGACTCATGGTTAAATAAAATTCCATTGCAGGCAAACATATTATAAGCTTCACGGTAATTTACAGTTATCCAATAGGCATAAAGTTTGGCTACTGCATAAGGACTGCGTGGATAAAAAGGAGTGTTTTCCCTTTGCGGTATTTCTTGCACTTTTCCATACAACTCTGAAGTTGAAGCCTGATAAAATTTAGTTTTATTTTCAAGGCCAAGAATACGTATCGCTTCTAGCATTCTTAAGGTTCCTAATCCATCAGCATTCCCGGTATATTCCGGAGTATCAAAACTAACCTTAACATGGCTCATAGCAGCAAGATTATAAATTTCATCAGGTTGTATTTCCTGAATCAAGCGAATAATACTGGTTGCATCAGTTAAATCGGTATAGGAATAATGAAATTTTGTTGGTATATCTTTATCTCTTTCAAATAAATGATCTATACGTCCGGTATTGAAAAGTGAAGATCTTCTTTTTAATCCATAAACTGCATACCCTTTTTTTAAAAGTAGTTCTGTTAAATATGCTCCATCTTGTCCAGTTACTCCTGTTACAATTGCTTTTTTCATTTAATTAAGTATAAAGTTACCGTCATGAATATTTTTCATTTTTTTAGTTCCATTTTAATCAGAGGCAATCAACTTCGTTAACCCCTCCTTAAAATTTGTAGTTACCTTAAAATTTAAGTTTTTCTTTGCCTTATCAATAGAGGCGAGAGAGTGCTTCACATCACCCAAACCAGGACTTTCGAATTGAGGCTGAATATTTTTACCCAACAATTCATTAATAATTTCCACCAGCTCAATTAAAGTATATCGTTCACCATAAGCAATGTTAAATATTTCGCCTGCTACTCCGGGAATGGTACATGCAAGTAAATTGGCTTGAACATTATTAGTAACATAAGTAAAATCACGACTTTGAAACCCATCGCCATATATTATCGGTTTACGATCTTCTTTCATTTGCTTAATAAATTTGGGTATCACAGCACTGTATTGCGATGCAGGATCCTGATTAGGACCAAAAACATTAAAATAGCGTAGTATTACCGTTTCGACTCCATAAAGCTTATAAAATAGCTGACAATAACGTTCTCCAGCATATTTAGTTAACGCATAAGGAGAGAGAGGGGCAACCTGCATACCTTCTTCTTTAGGCAGAACCTCAGAATTGCCATAAACAGATGAACTGCTTGCAAAAACCAGTCGTTTTATATTAAACTCACGTGAAGCTTCCAAAACATTGAGAGTTCCATTTATATTTACCTCATTGGTAGTTATTGGGTCAATTACACTCCTTTGCACAGAGGGTAATGCCCCTTGATGAAGTATATAATCTACTCCTTTTACAGAATCGCGCACAATATGAAAAGATCTTAAGTCGCCTTCTATTATTTCTACATCTGGATGCTCGATATAGGTTGATAGATTTTTTCGGTTACCGGTAGAGAAATTATCAAGAACTCTTACTTTCTGGCCACGTGAAATCAACTCTTTTACAATATTCGAGCCAATAAACCCCCCCCCCCCAGTGACTAAATATAATGACATTTTTTCGATAATTTTTATTAGTAAAATGCGAGTTGTTTTTTGATAAGCTAATATCAAAAATCAGTTATTTTTTAATTTTTAACCACTTGCCTATAATGCCAAAACGATACTTCTGTTTTTTTTCGTCATCCGACTCATAAGCATAACCGTAGCCATAACCATAACCATAACCATAGCCATAACCATAGCCATAACCATAAGCATTTCGTAGTGGAACATCATTTATTATAATTACCGGCTGAGGTATGTGCCTGAATTGAATTCGGGATAAAAGATCCATAAATACATTTTTACGGGTTTTTTTGATTCTTACGATGAATACATTCATATCACATTTTGACATCAAGATATTTGCATCAGTAACACTAATAGCCGGTGGAGAATCCACAATAATTATGCTGAATCTTTCGCGTAAAATCGAGAGAAGATTGTCCATCATTTCCGAATCCAATAATTCAGAAGGATTGGGAGGTACAGTGCCGGAAGGTAAAACAAACAAATCAGGATTATCAGTTGGTGAAATCACCTCATCCAAAGTAGCTCGACTGGCAAGATATTCGCTAAGACCAGGTTTCTGCGACACATCAATTATTTTATGAACCCTCCCCCTACGCATATCTGCTCCAATGATAATAGTTTTACGTCCTGCCATTGCAAAAGTGTATGCAATATTTACAGAAACAAAAGTTTTGCCACTTTCAGGCATATCGGAAGTTACCTGAATAATGTAAGACTTTTTGTTTCCAATAAAGAAACTGAGATTCGTTCGCAAATTTCTGAAACTTTCGCCAACTGATGAACGCGAAGATGTTAAAAATACTTTTTCCTCTTTCTCTTCATTATGCATGATATATCCTGCAATTGGGAAAGGAGCAATATCTTCCACTTCTCTGGAAAAGGTATAAGTATTCTTTAAGTACGAAGGCAGAAAAACAATGGCAATAGCTAATAAAAAGGCTAAAATTATTGCACTCATCATAATCACACCCTTTTTAGGTGCAATTTGTACAATATTTTCAGATCTGCATGGATCGATAACCTGATTGTCGGGCATATTGGTAGCTGCCGTAATCTGAGATTCAGCTTTTTTCTGAAGAAGGAATATATAAAGCTGATTGTATAAATTATAGTCTCTTTCGAAATCAAGTAATTTTCTTTGATTGGTTGGAAGAGATGAAATTCTAGAGTTAACAGTATTGGCTCGATCCGTAATTTCATCAATAGCCATGTTACTTAATTTGATATTATTTTGAGAGTTTTCTAATATGCTTTTTCTGAGCTGCTCTATTTGTGCATCCAGATATTGTAACGCAGGATTTCGGACAGTTGCGCTTTGACTTAATGAATTTCGTTCACCGTTTAGTTTTGCCAGATCGGCAATTAATCCCGTGGTAGCAGGATCTTCAATACCCATTGCAGAAGGAGATATAATGTAAAGAGGATCTTTATGTTTATCTAAATAATCTTTAAGATAAGCGTAGTACTTGTTTTTTAACTGTAATTGAGCTTTATTATTATCCAGATCTTTTATATGATCGAATACTCTCTGGGCCTCATCATCCAAATTAATAAATTTATTATCCTTGCGATATGATTCCAAATCGGATTCGGCACTGGTGAGTTGTTGGATTATATCCCCAAGTTCTTTATCAATAAAACTTATCGTACGATAGGCTACTTCGTTTTTTGTTTTTAAACCGGATTCTATATATTCAGAGGTCAAAGCATTTAAAAAGTCTTGTAATATATCGGGTTGATTATATCTGAAGGTAACTTTTAATACAGAGGAGGTTTTGCTGGTTGGTTCAACTGAAATGCCCGATTGAAATGAATTTACGAGCTGACTGAGGTTATTGAGTTTGAAACTTAGTTTTGAATTTTTGTAAGAATCAAGGTTGTCAGGTCCTTTAAATATTGTAAAAGTGAAATTTGGGGTAGTTATTACATCACCAAACTTATGCTCTTGTTCGTAAACAAAATTTGGAACATCAATAAGCTCATCAGCTTTTTTAAGATATCGATTGGTAGAGTATTTATACAAATAGCCACCATTTACCTCCGACTTAAGTTTGAATTTTTCAGGTCCTGTGAAATCAATAAAGAAAGTTGCTCCCGGTACCTGAGGTTTTGTGGTATCAATAACTACAATAAAGGGGCCATTAGTATAACTATTGTTGGTGCGCAACCGACCTTTTGCATAGTAAGAAACCTGCCAGGGAATACGTTTTAAAGCATTATAAGTTAAAGTGGCCGATTGCAATATGATTTGCTCATTTTCTACAGGCGACTGGGTCTTGCCCATATTTAATCCTATCAGTGCCTGTGCATCCAGCACATTTTTTGATTTAGGATCTTTAAGCAAAATGGTGGTGCTGCCTTCGTAAATTCGGTCGGCTTTTTTCAGATAAACCCATGTTACAACTCCTGAAAGCATAAAAGCAAAGATAAGCACATACCATTTGGTTAGTAGTACAGCTAATAAAAGCCTGTAATCAAGGTTTTTGTTTTTCTGTGCTTTGCTATAATTATTTTGTGAGGAATGCTCGTTTGAAGAATCCATATAAATGATTGATTATTTTTTAAATATAGAATAAATAAGCATAATGGTACTTAAAGTTGATAACAACAAAGCATAAGGGAAGGTATTAAATCCATACTTTTTTACTTTTAAAGGCTCAATATAAATTTGATCGTTTGGACGCAGATAATAATAAGCTGAGGAAACAATTTTGGGGGATGTTAAGTCAATACGTTCCACCTGAATGCGATTATCGATGCCCTGTCGGGTGATTACAACATTGGTAGCGTTATAATATTCGGTAGGTTTTGCAAGTGCTATGGCTTCGAAAATAGTTACCCTTGAATGATAAAATAAAAATGTTCCGGAGTTCATCACTTCGCCTAAAACACATACTCTGAAACTTGCAAGTTTTACTGTTACTAGAGCATCTTTTATAAACGGAGTCAGGCTGTCGGTCAACATGCGGGCTATTTGATTGGTTGTCATCCCAACCACGTTTAAACTGTCTAAATAGGGTAAATGTATGGAGCCAAAGTTATTGACTTCATATCCATTGTAGAAAAGATTTTGTTCTGATTGAATAACCATATATTGGTTTTGCATTTTTGCTGCACCTTCAATAAATGCTGATGCTTTTACATCCAATGACTGTACTTTAATATCAAGCACATCGCCGGTTTGAATGAGATAATCGGCAGGTATTTTTACATCTATGAGGCTATCTTTGCTTACATTTTGAAACAGTATGGTTTTTTTACGGGATACACATCCTGTAATCATAATAACTATTAATAATGATAACAGTAAGGGTAATGAAAAAGCTTTAATGATTTTGTGTTGTGTCATTTATTTCCAATAATTGTGTTGTAAATGCATAATAAACCGGTAGTAAAATTAGCTATTATTTACAGCTTCGCCGCGTCACTCACAGCGGGGACTGTAGAAACAATGTTTGGTTAACCTAAGGATTCGCTTTATTCGGAAGTAATAATATACGGCAGGCTGATGTATTTGCCCCATTCTTTTACTTCCAACACAAAGTGAGTGTTTCCTTTTAGTCTTAAAATTTCGCCTTCAATGCCTTTTAAAGGGCCTGAAGGTATTATATATTTTTCGCCGGGACTTGGTTTGCAATCACAAAGTTCGGCCATTTCATCCGTTTCAAGTATTCGGCGGATGTGCAACATGGTTTTTTCGTTTAATACAGCCGGCATTCCTCCAAAATAGATATATCGCACCATGCCCGGCTGATTGATAGCTGTATGATATTCGGTTTGATCAACATTTACAAAAATATAGGATGGAAATGCGGGGACACTTACCTTCTTTTTCCTGTCGGACCATTGACGATAAACTATGCGAAGCGGCAAATAATAAGTAATGCCAATGGTTTCAAGTCGCTGAGCCACTTTTATTTCGGCACGCGGTGCAGTATAAGCCACATACCAGTTCCGATTGTTATTTTTTATATTGTTTGTATTGGCTACCAAATGATAAATCCCTCCGCTAATACGTTTTGATATTGTTTTAAAACCACAAAATTACTAAATATTGCTTAGATAATCACAAATTATCAAAAATACATTTCAAGAAAAATTATGCTGCATATTGGGTAACTGTTGATTTTGGCAAAAATCAATATCGAAACGCTTAGTTCAAACTAAGTTCAAAAGACATAGAATTAAATTATCATGCTTGGATTTTAACAATTTCATTTAACAAAGTGAAACAGAGTAATGATATAAAATCCAATAATCACCTGTTTTGTAATCCCATAAAGGCAAGCAGGTAGCATGCAAAATCGCCTATTACTTTTCTATCGTTTTTTAATATTTCGGCCCATGATGTGTCTTCGTTGGCAGTGCGCATATTGCGGGCCATGATATTACAAGCGTCAATAAATCTATTGTGTGCTGCCGTTCGTTCAAAATCGTTTTCAGCTTTTTGTTCAGTATCCATAAAACTCCATTCGGCGCGAAGGTTGGCGTAGCGAATGGCGGCTTTGAATAATTGATTCTTAAGTTCAATTAGTTTACTATTGTTGATGCTTTTGTAGCTCAAATAAGCGGTTTCGTATTTCAACATAATTCTTTTAGATTGGTCTGTTTATAATCATATTGGCACTAAAATTTTAACCTTTCTCCCCACTTCTACAGGTTCTATTGGGGTTTCGTCATCATCGTCATCGTCGTCTGATATATACTTTAGTATTACCATGCCGTCGGATATTTTATTATCGGTTATTAATAATAAACCTTCTCCTGCATTTTCCGGAACTCCAGATTCTATCCCATAAGTGATATTGAGCCCACCGTGTATTTCCATTGCTATATTTTCTTCAAGACTTAAATCGCTATCCATACCAAATTCTTCGTCTTCATCAGTCAGAAAACAGCTTTTAAGTAATTCCATGGTCGAAAAGTTGGCAACAAAGCAATTGGCGAAAAAAGGAAAAAACTCTTTGTGAAATTCGGTTTCCCAAACGGCAACAATGTCGTTAAAAGCATCGCCTTGTTGATTGAATCCCTTGGTGTTGAAATCGGATTTGCGGAATTTGTAGTATTGTTGCATAGGGGGTTAGTTAATTGTTGTTGAGTTATTGGTTATTGGATTGATTGTGTTGGTGTTTTAATTTGCGTTTTTCGTTTATATTGTGAGATACAGATTTTATACGTTTTTCTAGAAAATGATGAAGTGGCTTGATTGTAGATGCCAATGTGATATTAAACAACATAAAAAGATAAGGACTCCCATGTATGAAAGGATATATCTTTGGATGAATGGCGGCTTCGAGAAACTGAAAAAACAACAACATTCCTATAAAGCTTATAAAATCAATAACTTTGCGAGAAATATTCATGCGACTTACAATAAAAAGTAAGCTAAATACAAATACAATTAAACAAAAAACTCCCAGATATTCCATCTGCTCTTTATGTTCAAAAGCTTTTTCTTCGCGTTCAGCTTCTGCCTTTTCTTCTGCTTCCTTTTTTTCAAATTCGTATTGCAATTTCAAATTATTAATCTTCTTAATACTCTCTTCATTTACTAGCTTTTCACGAGTGGCTATATACAGTTTATAGTTTGTAAATGCCCCGGCATAGTCGCCTAGTGCACTATCTATTGTCGAAATAGTACTATAACTCCCTTTTATGCCTTCAAGGCTGCCAATTTCTTTTGCTTGCGACAATGCTTTTTTCACATATTCGGAGGCTTCTTTGTATTTTTTTTGAAAAAGATAGACAAGGCTAATGTTTAGATTTGTTGTAGAAACCCCATTTTTGTCGCCTATTTCATCTTTTATTTTTAAAGCGGCCATTTGGTTTTTAAGAGCATCAGCATAATTTTGTTGGTTTTTATTAATTATTCCGATATTGCCATAAGCATTTCCAATGCTTTGTTTATCGCCAATTTCTTCGCCAATTTTTAATGCAGTATTATAGCTATTTATTGCTTGGGGATAATTTAATTGTTCGGCATAGTTATTTCCAATGTTGAGACAAACAATAGCAATACCATGTTTATCATCCATTGCTTTACGGATTTTTAAGGCCTGATTCATATTCGTCAATGCTTCAGAATAATTGCCTTGTATTTCGTATACAATGCCTATGTTAAGAAAAGCTGAGGCACTTCCTATTTTATAATCAATTTCCTCATCAATTTTTAAACATGCAAAAAAATTTTTTAAAGCTTCGGGATAATTACCCTGCAAACGGAATAAATCACCCATATTGTTGTACGAACCTGCTATCCCCCTTTTATAGCCTATTTCTTGTCGTAGTTTTAAGGCTTTTTTATGAAATTCCAATGCTTTAAGGTAATCTCCAATTTCCTGATTTATCCACCCCAAACTGTTATAGGCGTTTCCCATACCTTTTTTATAACCTATTTTCTCGGATAGTTGAAGACATTGATTGGCATAATCTATGCCTTTTTGAGGGTTGTTGCCCCAATATTCTGTAGAAATTTCGTACAATACATCCGCTGTCATCGAATCTGCAATACCAGTTTTATTGTTTCTTAATTTAACTTTTTCGTTATCGAGTTTTTGCAAGCTATCAGTTAATTTTTTTATATAGGGCAAGTTTTGTGCGCTTGATGAAGACAATAAAAAGCCTAATGCTATTAGAAAAATAAGTTTTTTCATATTTTGGTTTGTATTGATTACTATTGTTTTATTTTTAAATCTTTATATTAATTGATGCAATTATTATAAAATCGGAAGTAAATTTATAAAAAATTTTAATGTTACAATAAAAAAATAATGTCCTTATCGTAATTTGTTATTGTGTTTTTAGGTTGTTGGGTTAATTGAGTTGATTAAGTCGATTAAGGTAATTGGGTAATTGGGAACTATGACTTGCGGCTATTATTGGTGTGTAAAGATATCCATTTTTTTGTTGCCCGAATTCATTTGTTTAAGATTTTTATTAAAAAATGGATTTGTTAAAATCTTACATACATATACAACAAAAATCACTAGCATATAAATTGTGCCATTTTTTTCCTTATTAATGATACTAAAAAGATGATTTTTCAGCAAACCACTTAGTTTTTTCATTATTTTTATGCAATTTTACAGTATGCTTTATGTTGTTACAATTCATAGCTTTATAAATTTCTCTGATCGTTCAGCATGCTGAATGCTCGCGTAGAAAATTTGAACGATCGCTTTGAGAATACCTAGGCTACCCTAGTGGGTAACTAAGCTAACCTAGAGGTTGACCAGGCTACCCTAGATGGTGACTAAGCTACCCTAGTTGGCGACTAAGCTACCCTAGAGGTTGACTAAGCTACCCTAGTGGGTGACTAAGCTGCCCTAGTGGGTGACTAAGCTGCCCTAGAGGTTGACCAAGCTAACCTAGTGGGTGACTAAGCTACCCTAGTACGTGACTAAGCTACCCTGGTGAGTAACTAGGCGAGCCTAATTTCAAGGATAAATTTTGATGAACAAATGAATTAACTGTTAATATTTCCTCATCATAATCCAACCTGCAATAACATTATAGATTCTTAATAAACCACCTGATTCAATAAATAATTTTCCGTAAAATTTTATTTATTTCTAAATAATAATACGCGGTAACCGAAAAACACATATATTTGTAACTTTATTCGCAAACCTTTATTTCTTAATATGCTATTGAAAAAAAAGGCTTCGAAAAATTTTTATTGAACAGATAAATTAATAATTAACCTTTGTAAACCACCATTCCCATGAAAGCAAAAACAAATACCAATGATGATTCAAACCCTTTAAAACCCGACACCACTCATTTTCCCATAGTAGGCATAGGCGCTTCGGCCGGCGGATTGGAAGCTTTGGAGTTGTTTTTCGAAAATATGCCTTCCAACAGTGGGATGGCTTTTGTGGTAATACAACATCTCGACCCAACGCATCCGGGCATCATGCCTGAGCTTATGCAGCGCATCACCTCTATGAAAGTATATCAGGCCGCCGATGCACTTAAAGTAAAGCCCAATTGCGTATATGTGATACCTCCCAACCGCAGCCTCTCTATATTAAATGGCGCCCTTCAATTGTTCGAACCCATCGAAATGCGCGGGCTGCGTCTGCCTGTGGATATCTTTTTTAAATCTCTGGCCGAAGATTGTCGCGAAAAAAGCATAGGCATCATACTTTCGGGCATGGGCTCTGATGGCAGCCTGGGGCTAAAGGCAATTAAAGAACAAAACGGCATAGTGTTGGTGCAAGACCCTAAAACAGCTAAATTTGATAGCATGCCACGCAATGCCAAAGATGCTGTGATACCCGATATAGTGGCTGCCGCCGAAGCTTTACCGGCCAAGTTGCTCGATTTTTTAAAATATGTTCCTGTAAGAAAAACAGAAATAGAACTCGATAGCAAAACCAAAAGCAATCTCGACAAGATTATCATTTTAATAAGAGAAAAAACCGGACACGACTTTTCTCTTTACAAAAAGAATACCCTGTTTCGCCGAATAGATAGGCGCAAAGGAGTGCATCAAATAGATAAGATACAAAACTACGTAAGGTTTTTGCAAGAAAACCCCAAAGAACTCGACATACTGTTTAAAGAACTGCTGATAGGCGTAACCAGTTTTTTTCGCGATGCAGCCGTGTGGAACTATTTTAAAGAACAAATTTTTCCGCAAATGATATCCGAAATGCCCGATGGAAGTTTATTACGTGCATGGATACCCGCCTGCTCAACAGGCGAAGAAGCCTATACCCTGGCTATTATTTTTGTTGAAATGATAGAAGCAGAAAAAAAGCGCAAAAACCTAAGTTTACAGATATTTGCAACCGACATAGACCTCGATGCCATCGAAAAAGCCCGACGTGGGATGTTTGCTGCAAACATAGCTGCCGATGTTTTGCCCGAACGACTCAGCCGTTTTTTTACTTCCGATGGCGAAGGCTATCGCATCAACAATATCATACGCGAAATGGTGGTGTTTGCACCGCAAAATGTGATAAAAGACCCGCCGTTTACCAAACTCGATATATTATCATGCCGCAATATGCTTATTTATATGGAGCCCGAATTGCAAAAAAAACTGATGGCATTGTTTAACTATAGCCTCAATCCTGGAGGCATCATGCTGCTCGGAACCGCCGAAACTCTTGGAACCAACAAAATAGGGTTTACAGAACTTGATAGCAAACTAAAATTTTACATGCGTTCAGAAAAAGCGCTTCCGGCCGAAATGATTGATTTCCCCAGCTCGTTTTATAATCGCAAAACCGACACCACGGCCACCAAAATATCAACAAAAATTTTCGAGAACATACAAAACATCACCGACAATATGTTGCTACAGCGTTATGCTCCCGCCAGTGTGTTGGTGAATGATAAAGGCGACATTGTATATATCACAGGCCGTACCGGAAAATACCTCGAACCCGTAGCAGGCAAAGCCAACTGGAATATATACTCTATGGCTCGCGAAGGCCTGCGACACGAACTTCCCGGAGCTTTTCGCAAGGTGATGCAAAATTTCGAACCCGTAAATCTGTATAATCTGAAAATAGGCACCAACGGCGGAACACAATATATTGATGTTACTTTACAACGGCTCGATAGTCCTATCACAATTAAAGGGATGATAATAGTAGTGTTTAAAGATGCCTCACCAGCTTCTGAACATGATTTGCCAGATGGAAGCCGCCAAAAACGAATCTCAACCGCCCAGCAGAAAGTGATGGAAATAGATTTGCAGCGTCACAAAGAAGAAATACAATCCATACGCGAAGAAATGCAAACCTCGCAAGAGGAACTTAAATCAACCAACGAAGAACTACAATCAACCAACGAAGAACTGCAATCAACCAACGAAGAACTCACCACCTCTAAAGAAGAAATGCAAAGTCTGAACGAAGAACTACAAACGGTTAACCTCGAATTGCAAAGCAAAGTAAACGATTTTGTACAGGCCAATAACGATATGAAAAACCTGCTCAACAGCACCGAAATCGCAACTCTTTTCCTCGATAGAGATATGAACATACGGCGCTTTACTGATTCGGTAACCATGTTGTTTAAGCTCCGCAATACCGACATCGGCCGCCCGATTACCGATTTGGTAACCGATTTGCAATACCCCGACATAGATGACCATGCACGCAGAGTTCTTAAAACTCTGATTTCGGTTGAAACAGAAATAACCACCAAAAACAATTTGTGGTTTACCATTCGAATCATGCCCTACCGCACCCACGACGACCGCATAGATGGCCTTGTGATTACATTTAACGATATTACCAAATATAAAAAACTGGAAAACGAACTCACCAAAGCAAACGAAGCCCTGAAGGCAGCAAAAGCAGAACACGACCTCACACATATTATTAAAAATAAAAAGGAAAAATAAAACCTAAACTGCCTGCCGCAGGAAAACAGACAGGCTTAAAAAGGGGCTGTTAACCCCAACCCCTTAAAAAGGGGCTATAACAGATTGTAACAATTTATTAAAAAAAGATGACAACTCAATTTTATAACTTACCGTACTTAAAAGATAAACGCATCAGTTTACGCAAAAATATGACTGAGGCTGAACTTGTATTATGGGAAGTATTAAAAGACAAGAAGCTTTGTGGGAGGAAATTTAGAAGGCAACATAGTATAGGACATTATATCGCAGATTTCTATTGTTCTTCTGAAAAGCTAATAATAGAATTAGACGGGCAGCATCACTATCTGCCTGAAGGAATTGAAAAAGATAGGGAACGAGATACCCAACTTGCGTTAATGGGTAAAAAAGTTTTAAGATTTAAAAACAAACAAGTATTGAATAATCTTACAGAAGTATTACAACAAATAAAAGCAGAATTTATCAAATAAACGACACCGTGTTATAGCCCCTTTTTAAGGGGTTGGGGTTAAAACCTTAAATCCTTCTCATGAAAAAGAAAACCGTCACTCCTGCCCAACATCTTCGTAAGCAAGCCGAAGAAAAGCTGAAAACAAAGCAGCAAGGTACCCATGTGCAACTTTCGGAAGCCGAAATGCTGAAGCTTATACACGAGTTGCAAGTACATCAGATAGAACTAGAGCTGCAAAACGATGAGCTTATTCAGGCCAAAGAACAAATTGAAACTGCCGCAGAGAAATATACCGATTTGTACGACTTTGCCCCTACAGGATATTTTACTTTAAATACCGAAGACGAAATTATTGATTTGAATCTGGCCGGAGCCGGCTTGTTGGGCAAAACTCGCTCGCAATTACGCAACAAACACTTTGCACTATATGTGTCTCACGAAACCAAACCTGATTTCCATCTTTTCATTGAAAAAACATATAATAGCACAACCACTCAATCGTGTGAGATCGCTTTATTGACAGAAACAGAATGGCTAATCTATGTTTATCTTACTGGAATTATTACCGAAAACGGACAACATTGCCTGCTCACAGCCATAGATATATCTGCGAGAAAACAAGCCGAAAAAGAAACCCTACTGGCCAAACAAAAAATCGAAATAAGCGAAAACAGGTTTAAACTGGCTGTGGCAGCCGGCCTCTTAGGCATATGGGATTGGGATGTCGTAAATAATGAAATGATTTGGGACGACAGAATGTTTGAGTTGTATGGAATAACAAAAGATGTTTTTCCTAATAATATTGATGCCTGGACCAATGGACTGCACCCTGATGACAAACAATTAGCCCTCGACGAATGCAATGCGGCTTTATCTGGGCATAAGGATTTCAACACAACATTTCGCGTAATACATCCTGATGGCAAAGTATTACACATCCGTGCCAATGGACTTGTAATCAGAAACAATGATGGGATTCCGCTTCGTATGCTAGGCATAAACAAAGATATAACAGAAAGCAAACTATTGCAGGAGCAACTTATTGTAGCCAAAGAAAAAGCCGAAGAAAGCGACCGTTTAAAAACCGCTTTTCTGCACAACATGAGCCACGAAATACGCACGCCTATGAATGCCATCTCAGGCTTCTCGCAATTGTTGATGAGAGATTATGGACAAGAAGAAAAACTCGCCAAATACATAAAAATAATAGACGAAGGCAGCAACGATTTACTCCATATTATAGATGATATACTCGATATTTCCAGATTAGATTCAGGGCAGTTATCGTTTAAAATGGCAGAATGTGATTTATCGGTTTTGTTTGAAGAGATTACCAGCCAATTCAGCGAATATCAGCAGCGGGTCAACAAAACACACATTAGCTTTTCGATGAAAACCCTTTGTGGTAATAAGAATCCTATAATCATAACCGACAAGCGGAAATTGAAACAAATATTCGTCAATCTGATTACCAATGCATTTAAATTTACCAATCAGGGTAGCATTGAGGGCGGTTGTAAACTGGAAAATAACACCCTGATGTTTTTTGTATCCGACACCGGCATAGGCATCCCTGCCGACAAACAAAATTTTGTTTTCGAACGCTTTGCACAGTTAAAGCAAGACAAAACCCAAACCATCCCTGGCACAGGATTGGGGCTCTCAATTACCAAAGGTCTGCTAAGATTGCTTGGTGGAGAAATATACCTTGAATCAGTACCCGATAAAGGCAGTACTTTTTCGTTCACCATCCCTGGTAAACTAAAATATACTTTACCTAAAAAATCTTTTGATTCAGAAGAACAAACTGTATTTCAATTTTCAGGAAAAACCATACTCATAGTGGAAGATGAACTGAACAGTGCTAAATATTTAAAAGCACTGCTACAAAATACCGGAGCAATAATATTAATGGCTGATAACGGAAAAGATGCTATCAGTTTAGCAAAAAACCAACCAGTAGATCTAGTATTACTTGACATACAACTACCGGATATGGATGGTTACGAAACTCTGAAACAAATACGACAACAGAAACCGGATTGCAAAATTATTGCTCAAACAGCATTTGCAACTATGGGTGATAAGCAAAAAGCATTCGAATCAGGGTTCAATGATTATATTAGCAAACCGATTATGGCAAACTTATTGTTTCAAATGATTAATAAACACCTAACTCTGAATTAAATAAATGGGATAGATTTTAGTATTTCTGTTTATTAGTAGTATTTACATGGAAAGTTAATAAAAAAATAATACTGTCTTATCTTGACCTTTTAGTATTTTTACTACCTTTGGTCAAAATATTTTGGACAAAAAAACATAGCAACATGATTTTTACTTAATGATTTTGAATTATTTATAAAACTTATTAATAATACACACTCAATTTAACAAGAAGATTTTTATGAAAAAACTATTTATTTTAATTTTTGCTTTGCTCTTAAGCAGCTACGGTTGGGGGCAAACGCTTTATGAAGGCTTTGACTACACAGTTGGTCCAAGTATTGGTGGAAACACAGCTACTACGGGAGGTCCGGTTAATAACTGGTACACCCATAATAATACTAAAGTTGGATCTATTGATATTACAGCAGGCAACCTTAGTTATGCTGGTTTACAAACATCAGTAGGCAATAAAGTAAGACTTCCGGGAGATAATATTACTGTTCCGCGGGATGTTAACAGACCAATTACCGGAACAGGTGCTACTGTTGCCTACTTTTCTGCTTTAATAAACATTGTAGATGTTACTCAGTTATCTGCTGCTGGAGATTACTTTATGCATTTTGGTGCAACGTCAGGAATTACTAATACATCATTTGGTGGTCGTTTAGGGGCAAAATCAGTAAATTCTGGTTCTAATTTCCGTTTTATTATTCAAAACACATCTACAGGCACTCTAACATTTACTGAATTCGCTACTGATATGGTTTTTGGAACAACATATTTGGTAGTTGTAAAATATGATAAAAGTGCTTCGCCAACGGTTGCATCTTTATGGGTAAACCCTGTAAATCTTGGAGGAACAGAACCTGCAGGTTCTGTTCAAAATAACTCTGGGACCGCTACTTTTGCAGCATTTGGTTCAATCTGTTTAAGAAATACTGCTAATACACCAAAAGCGGATATTGACGAAATAAGAGTTGGAACCACCTGGGCATCAGTAACGCCGTTAAATGCCTCTACCCCTATAATATCTGTGCCTTCTCCTACTTCCTTAAGTGGTTTTTTAACCACCTCAGGCACCCCATCCACTGCACAAACTTTTACAGTTAGTGGCACAAGTATACAAGACTTTTTGGTAGTTACTGCACCTTCCAATTACGAATTAAGAGAAAGCGGAGTGGGTTCTTATGGCTCCTCTGTTTCATTTGCCCAAACTTCAGGAATAGTTTCTTCAAAAACTATAGAAGTTAGAATTGCTGCTTCTGCTGCTGTAGGTACACCATCTGGTAATGTGGTTTGCTCATCAACTAATGCTACCTCACAAAATGTGGCTGTAAGCGGCAATGTAACCTCCCCATTAATTTCAACTATTCTAGCTTTACCAACTTCTTTCACCGGATTTACTTATGTTCAGGGCAGCGGACCTTCGGCATCTCAAACCTATAATCTTAGTGGCAGCAATTTAACTCCTGCCTCTGGAAATCTGACATTAACAGGAAGCACCAATTATGAAGTTTCAACAGATAATACTAGTTTTTCAGTTAGTGCAACTGTGGCCTATACCTCAGGAACACTTGCTTCTACACCTGTTTATATTCGTTTGAAATCAGGATTATCTGGTGGAAATTACAATAGCGAAAACATAGTTAATTCCGGTGGAGGAGCTACCTCAGTAAATGTAACCTGCAGTGGCAATATTACCATTCCTGTATCGGCAATAACTATTACCGGAGCATTAACTACTTTTGGGAATCAAGTTGTAAATACAATTTCTACTGAAAAAACTTATACTGTATCAGGTGTAAATCTCACAGATAATATTGTTATAACTCCTCCATCAGGATTTGAAATTTCAACTACAACAGGTTCGGGTTTTGCTTCAACACCAATAACTCTTACTCGCACAGGCGGTGTTGTGGCAACTACAAGTATTTATGTGCGTTTTGCACCTATTGCTGTTCAAGCCTATTCAGGCAATATAACACATGTTAGTTCCGGTGCAACAACACAAAATGTTGTAGTTAGTGGAACCGGTGTTTGCATTGCTGCTTCTTTACCTTTTGTAGAAGATTTTAATTATTCTGTAGGCGCATTATTAACTAATAATTGCTGGAATGCTCATAGTGCTGGAGGAACGAATCCTATTACAATTGTAACAAATTCAATATCCTATCCTAGTTATTTATCATCTGAAATTGGTAATGAAACAAGCTTACCCAATACAGGAGAAGATGACAGCAGGATATTTGCCTCTCAAACTTCCGGGAACATTTATGCTTCATTTTTAGTAAATATTTCGGCCGCAACTACTACTGGAGATTATTTCTTACACTTAGGTCCTAGTAATATAAGTACTACCTTTAGAGGAAGAGTTTTTGTTAAAAAAGATAACAACAATAATGTTTTCTTCGGTATAGCTCAAAGTGGTACTGCAGCTTATTCGGCTACTCCTTACGCATTGGCAACTACTTATTTAATTGTATTAAAATACTCAATTGTTGCTGGAACAAACAATGATGTTGCCTCGATTTTTATAAATCCAACCTTAAATGCTGTTGAACCTATCAGTGGGTGGACTGTTAATACGGATGCTACGACGGATATTGCTGATATCGGTACAATTGCTCTTCGACAATCCTCCGCTACAACCGCGCTCAAAATTGATGGTATCAGGGTTTCAACCGTATGGTCAGATATTGTAGGTGCAATAAGCAGTACTCCTGAGTTAGCGGTTACACCAACTTCATTAACAGGATTTACTTATGTTCAGGGCAACGGGCCATCAGCAGAACAATCTGTTTCTGTTAGCGGACAATACCTTACAAATAATCTTACAATAACTCCTCCTGCAAATTATGAAATTTCTACAGGAACAGGTGCTGCATTTGTGGCAACCAGTCCAATCACATTAACTCCAACTTCAGGTACTGTTGCTGCAACACCTATCTATGTACGCTTGAAAGCCGGTTTAGCTTCAGCATCTTATAATGGGGAGATTATTACAATATCATCAACAAGTGCTACTGATAAAACGGTAAGTTGTGATGGAACAGTGGATGCTGTTCCGGATCCTACTATCACGGTTGCTCCTACTTCACTATCTGGTTTTTCAGCCATAAGCGGAACTCCATCCTTATCTCAAAGTTATACTGTTTCAGGCTCTAATCTGGTTGACGATGTTACCATTTTAGCACCTGCCAATTATGAACTCTCGACTGATAACGTTAATTTTACCGGAAGCTTATTATTAAATCATTCTGCTGGAATTATTACAGGTCAACCAATTACAGTTTATGTACGTATTGCAACTTCTGCAACTGTAGGTGTTGCTAATGGAAATATTACTCATACCAGTCTTAATTTAACCACTGTTAATCTGGCCTTAACAGGAAATGTTTATTATCCTGAACCAAGCAATCATGTTTCTAATTTTACTGCTGTAGCTCCAAATTATTCGTCGGTTACCGTTACATGGTCAGATAACGATGGTGCACAAGCGGCTACAGGATATATGATTCTTGCCAATACTACCGGTGTATTTACACCACCAGTGGATGGAATTGCACCAACTATTGATGCAAATCTTACCGATGGCACTAGTGTAGTAACTGTTAATCATGGAACTCAAACTTATACCTGGAATGGACTCATTAGCTCTTCACATTATTATTTTACAATTTATCCTTTTACAAATACCGGAATAAATATTAATTATAAAACCACACCTACAGCACCAACTGCTGATGTTACTACTCAGGTTTATGTTCAGCCTTTGGCCGCATGGACTTTTGATGATCTACCAGTGACAGATGCAACAACAACTACTCCTACCTCTGTTGCTGCTAACGTAGGTATTGAAGCTGCTACTGCAATGTTATATGCTAATGGAACTAACGGCTCTTCAACATGGTTGCCAAGTATATCCAATACTGAATTAAATTCTTTTTCAGGAACAACATTAAACGACCCAAGAGAAGGAAGTGCAATTATAGCAGGGCAAGCCTATAGTCCAAATGGCGGGGCTTCACTGTCAGCTAACGGTAAAAGTATGGTTATAAAATTTTCAATGGCCAATTATAAGGATCCAATTTTAACTTATGCTACAAGAGGAACCACTTCTGGATTTACTTCTCAACAATGGGCCTGGAGTACTGATAACATTACATATACTAATTTTACAAACGTAACCGGAATAACAACCTCTTTTGTGACAAAGACTATGGATATGAGTGGTATTGACCAACTTGACCAGGCTACTGATGTTTATCTCAGAGTTACTTTTACAGGTGCTACTAATTCAACCGGAAATAACAGGCTGGACAATCTTGTAATAAATGCAACAGAAGTTCCTTTAACAAAATCATTACAAGTCAAATTATTTTTGCAAGGCTTATATGACGCTACTACCAGTCAAATGAAAGAAGCAAAAGACATTTCTTTGAATCCAAAATGGGGTACTGGCATTGCAGATTTAGTAACAGTTGAACTTCATGATGCTGTTGATTACACAAATGTTTTATATAGTTCAGGTAATATTTACCTAACTACTGATGGAATATCCACTGTTAGTGATATTCCTAATAATCTCAGTGATTCGTATTATATTACTATTTTACATCGAAACAGTATTGAAACAACATGTGCTACGCCAATTTCATTTATAGGACAATCTGTAGATTATGATTTTACAGCCTCTGCCAGCATGGCATTTGGCAATAATCTAAAGTATGAATCAACTGGTGTTTATTCAATTTATGGTGGTGATGCCAATCATGATGGAATAGTTGATGGTTCAGATATGGCTGCAATTGACAATGCCAGTACCTTATTATTATTAGGTTATAATACCGAAGATGTGAATGGTGACGGAATAGTTGATGGTTCAGACATGGCTATTATTGACAACAATTCAACTTCAATTGTTACAAAACAAACACCATAAGCTAAAAATGTTTTATTTTTGCACATTATTCAATTTATATTAATCATCAAAAAACAACTAATTTAATCTATATTTTTAATTAAATCTTTAATATTATGAAAAAAACAAAAAGAGAACTACTTTTCTTTATAGGAACATTAATAATGCTTTTCTCTACACTAAGTAGTCATGCTCAAAATCCAACTTATGTTTGTAGAATATTTAATCTTACACAAGTTTCCTGTAATATTTTCGAATTCGACATATATCTTCAGCGTACAGGTACTACTGTTTTTAAATTAGCAGCAATTCAAGCCGGAATAAATATTAATCCAGCCATAAAAAATGGAGGAACCCTTACTATAATTCCTGTTCCGGGGTCATCTACCTTGTCTAACCCATCGCAGATGCCTGGTAACGATAGATTTACATTCAACAATACCCTCAATTGTATAAATGTGACTCCAGTTTCACCTCCAGGATATGCAAATGGATCAACTATTGCTACTTCTAGTCCTGGAACGAAATATGTTAGAGTTAGGGTTATTAATTCTGTTCCTTTCGCATTAGTTTCACCAAGTCTTACATGGAGTTTTTCAATGTTAAATGGTTATCAAACTAAAGTTTTTGCTTATGTCGGCACTACCAATACGGATATTACAGTTCAAACAAGCCATACACTTCCAGCACAATCTTCATTTACAAACTCATTTGGAAGTCCAATTGCACAAACTGTTACTGGCGGTGGAGATTATTGTAATCTAAGTGGTAGTACAGGAGTAGCTATTGGTCTAGCTAGTTCTCAGGTTGGGTTCTCTTACGATTTATTCAAAGATGGTCAACCTGTTACAGGAGCTGTTATTTCCGGAACCGGTTCAGCAATTGACTTCCAAGGACAATCAGCAGCTGGTGTCTATACGATTCAGAGTCCTTCATGCTCAACACCCGTAGATATGATAGGCAATGCTACAATATCGATAGTAGAACCACTTAATGCTAGCGTTTCTATTACTGCCTTACCTGGAACAACAGTAGCTCCAGGCACTTCAGTAACTTATACTGCCACTTCTGTTAATGAAGGAACTATTCCTACTTACCAATGGTACGTAAATGGTGTTCCTGATGGAGTAAATGGACTATTATCGACTTATACTTATACCCCTGCTGATGGAGATGCAATTTATTGCGAATTAACATC
>CAYYQJ010000002.1:0-16356 GCA_964473775.1 uncultured Bacteroidales bacterium
GACCTCCATGAAACGCCTCACGACCTCCATGAAATGCCTCACGACCTCCATGAAACGCCTCACGACCTCCATGAAATGCCTCACGACCTCGATGAAATGCCTCACGACCTCCATGTTTTAACTGTGAGCCCACTCCAAAAAGTAATCTGTGATTATTAATCAAAAACCGGATTGATATGTTCTATTGACTATCAAGGGTGTTTTTTGAAAGAAATCTATGAATCTGTGGCGTTTTTCCGGTTTTATGGCTTTTCAGAGTGGGCTCAACTGTCAATTTTATCTTTTTTAAATGCAATTAAAGCAAGCAGCAAAGCCAATTCTCTATTCCGAAACCCCCTGTTGCTTATCAACAATCCCTTTCCACCTTAATAAACTCAATTAACATAATCAACTTAAACAACCCATACATTAAATACTATTCTTCAAATTCGTTCACTTTTTCCTACTTTTGTGCTTTGGTTCAGATTAAAATTAGATTATGACAACTTCTCTTGTAAGCGGCGGTGCCGGATTTATTGGCACTCATGTAGTAAATCACCTGATTGGCTTGAAACATAGGGTGGTTGTGCTCGACGATTTAAGCGGAGGTTTTGCTGAAAATTTAAATACTGATTGTATTTTTATAAAAGGATCAATCACTGATTATGCATTGGTGAGTAAGCTTTTTGAGGAGTATCAATTCGATTATGTGTATCATCTGGCAGCTTATGCGGCAGAAGGCTTAAGTCATTTTATCCGACGTTTTAATTATGAAAATAATTTGCTGGGCAGTATCAATTTAATCAATCAGGCAGTGATTCACAAGGTGAAATGTTTTGTGTTTACCTCATCCATAGCTGTGTATGGTGCCGGACAATTACCCATGAAAGAAGACTTGCCACCGCAACCGGAAGACCCTTATGGCATTGCCAAATACGCTGTTGAGCTCGATTTAAAAGCCGCACATGAAATGTTTGGGTTGAATTATATTATTTTCCGCCCACACAATGTGTATGGCGAATATCAAAACATAGGCGACCGCTACCGCAATGTGATAGGCATTTTTATGAATCAGTTGTTGCAGGGAAATCCGCTTACGGTTTTTGGAGATGGAAGTCAAACAAGAGCTTTTAGCTATATAGCCGATGTGGCCCCGTATATTGCCAGCTCGGTGAACACAGAAAAGGCTTACAATGAGGTGTTCAATATTGGTGGTGACAGAGATTATTCGGTGAATGAGCTGGCTAAAACCGTGATGGATGTGATGGGTACGAAACAAAACATCACTTATCTGCCTGCCCGCAACGAAGTGGTCCATGCTTTTGCCGACCATGCAAAAGCCAAAAATGTGTTCGACATAAAGGAAAATGAATTGATTTCGCTGCAGCAAGGAGTAAGCAAAATGGCTGCTTGGGTTAAAACAGCAGGAGCCAGACAAAGTTCGTATTTCGGAAATATTGAAATAGAAGAAAAGTTGCCTCCAGTCTGGAAAAAATAAGAAAAGAAGATAAACAAAAGCATGTCTGATAAGAAGATTAAAGTATTGATACTGGCCTACGATTTTCCACCTTATGTATCGGTGGGAGGATTGAGGCCTTTTAGTTGGTATCAATATTTGCCTGAATTTGATATTTATCCTATAGTAATCACCCGTCAATGGAGCAATAAGCATGGCAACCATCTGGATTATATAGAATCGGGAGGCTCGCAAGAAAAGGTGATTGAAACATCCCAAAACGGCACCATCATCAGAACACCCTATATTCCTAACTATTCGAACCGTTTGATGCTGAAACATGGAGAAACCAAATACAAGTTTCTGCGCAAGTTTATTACGGCTTATTACGAGTTGGCTCAGTTTCTTTTCACCGTTGGCCCAAAGTCTCAGTTATATTTTGCTGCAGATGAATATTTGGAAAAGAACAAGGTGGATTTTATTATTGCCTGTGCTGACCCCTTTATTTTGTTTGATTATGCTTCAAAATTGAGCAGCAAATTTCACATCCCATGGATAGCCGATTATCGTGACCCCTGGTCGCAGAATTTTAAAAGTCAGGAATATTATTTATTGAAGGTTATAAGTTCTTATTTTGAAAAGAAAATCGTGAAAAACACAGAGCTTATTACCACCGTTTCTGAATTTGTGAAACTGAATATTGGCACTCTAATTAAAGATAAAAGTTTTTTTATTCTTCCAAATGGTTATAGTCCGGAACTAATTGAGGGAATTCATGATATAAAACAGCAAAACGAAAAACTCAGCATTGCTTTTGTAGGTACCATCTACGAATGGTATCCTATAAAAAGTTTTTTGAGAGTGGTTTCCGACTTTGTGAATACGAATCCGGAGGCTCAGTTTCAGGTAAATTTCTATGGTACAAACATGGCTCAGGAAATATCGGATTTGCTCGAAACTGATTTTGTAAATATCAAAAACCATATCAATATCTTCCCTAAAATACCTAATGCACAACTATTGCAGGAACTGGCCAAAAACCATGTTATGCTTTTGTTCAACACCTTCTGTCACATGGGTACCAAAATCTATGATTATATAGGTATCCGAAGGAAAATGATATTCTGTTACTCTGACGATGCCGAAGCCACTGAACTGAAAAAGAAATATTATCTGATTGATGAAACTTTTTCTTTGTATCCCAATCTACAGGAAGATTTAATTAATGAGACTCAATCAGGAATTATTGTTAAAGATTCTGCTCATTTAAGGATTGTATTAAAGGATTTGTATGAGGAATTTGCGTACCACGGTTCTATTGCCTGCAATTCAATAAATACAGAGTTGTTTTCCAGGAAAATTCAAGTGCAGAAACTCTCGGAAATTGTTCACAATCTGCAAAAGAAAAAACAAGTTTATCAGCAATGTACCCGATGTGTAATGGATACTTCCGACCCTGAAATTACTTTTGATGAAAAAGGTTATTGTAATCATTGTACTGAGTATTTTGAAAAAACTTCCAAGCTGATTTATCAGGGAGCAGATAGCGAAATCAAACTGAAACAATTGGTTGAAAACATCAGAAAATCAGGAAAAAATAATGATTATGATTGCGTGATAGGCATCAGCGGTGGTGTGGATAGCATTTATACCGCCTATCTGGCAAAACAATTGGGATTAAGAGTACTTACTGTTCACATGGACAATGGCTGGAACTCTGAACTGGCGGTTCATAATATTGAAAAGATTCTGAAGAAACTGGAAATGGAACTCAACACCATAGTTTTGAATTGGGAAGAATTCCGCGACCTTCAGTTGTCGTTTCTGCAAGCATCTGTGCCCGAAGCTGAAACTCCTACTGATATTGCCATTCCTGCCGCACTTCATAAAATTGCTGCCCGACATAATATCAAATACATACTCAGCGGTGGAAATTATGCTACCGAAGGCATTTTGCCGAAGAGCTGGCATTACGATGCCAAAGATGTGAAGTATCTGAAATCAATTCACCAAAGATTCGGAACTAAAAAGCTGAAAACTTTCCCCACTTTCGGTTTTCAGAAAGAGATTTACTATAAATATTTTAAGGGGATTAAGATGGTTTATCCGCTGAACTATTTATCTTACAATAAAAAGGAAGCCATTCATATTTTAGAAAAAGAACTCGACTGGAAAGACTATGGAGGCAAGCATCATGAGTCTATTTATACTAAATTCATACAATCGTATTTGCTGTTTGAAAAATTTGGGATTGATTACAGACGGGCTACTTATTCCACTCAAATTTGTTCCGGTGTGATGTCCAGAGAAGAGGCATTGTCAGAAATCATCAAAAAACCTTACGATGAATCGAAACTGGAGGAAGAAAAAGAATATATCAGCAAAAAGCTTAACATTACGACTGAGGAACTAAATTCTATTATCAATCAGCCAGCCAAATCATTCAGGGATTATCCCAACAATCAAAAGACGCTGGAATTTATTTATGATATTTACAGAAAAATAAACCGAAGCTAATTACTAATCCTTAACCATTAATCATTGAGAATCCTTTTTTCTTTTTTTTCTTTTTGTATGAGATGAAATGTGTTCAGAACCGCAATCAGGAAAAAAGGTACCGCCAATATCCTGTATCTTACCAAAGCTCCAAAATTGGCTGTTGCAAGTCCGACCGAAAAGGCCAGAATTATGGAAAATATTAATGAAAATAGAATTAACGGCTCCTGTATGATAACTTTATAAACGGCCCTGATTCCGATTCGTAAAAGCAGATAAAGGGTTAACAACAGCAAAATAATATTTTCTATACCCGAAAAAAGCATAACCACATTGTTTGCTTCCCAAATAAATGGCCTGAATAATCCTGCAATAATGGCTTCGGGAGCTTTTTTTAATACTCCCGAAATACTCGCATCAAACTTCCCGATATTATAGGAGTTTTTCCCGTATTCCTCGACTCTGATTAAATCTTGCTGTATCAATTGCGCCTGTTTCAAAACGCTTTGGGTGGAACCGTATACTCCCAATTTATCCTGAGATAAGGAAAGAACAAAAAAGCTCAGCATCACTCCTAATATAATAATACTTGGTGCCACAATAATTTTAACAGCCATATTTCGAATGTTTTTCACATACAAATAGCTTATCCAAAAAAACATAGCAGGGAGAATCGCTATAAAAATATAAGGCTTCAAAGTTAAAACTATGGTGGCATTGATGAGGAGCATGATGAAATTACCGAAAAACTTTTTGCGCTCAATGAAACAATTATAACTGTTGGATATCATCCACAGCGAACAGGCAAATGTGAACGAATCTTTCATAATTCCGGAACTCCAGAATACTACAGAAGGAATAAACAACACAGCCACCGCATTCCATTTAATATTTTGCGGATAAAATTTGCATACCAGCAGATAGAATTTCCATATTCCGCGGAAGAAAAAGGTGTTGAGCAACAAAAGCGTAGGCAGCCAGCAATTGAAGCCAAACAACATAAAAGGAGTGGTGAAACGAAACACCCCGGCCGAATCGCCCTTCAGAAAGAAGAATTGAGCCAGAGGATATGTGGTTTCATTGGTGAATGCCAGCCAGGTGGTTTCAGTTCGATAGTCGAGGAAGATGATTTGAAATGCGGCTTGTGGATCCACAAAAATGAGGCGGCATAGCGCTCTGGTACTCCAGAAATATGAAATGGTATCCCCTCCCTTATAGTAAAATATGTAAATGCAGGTGAATGCAATGCCACAAACAATCTTGACAAAAAAGGCAGGCATAAAAAATTTGTAAGCCGGGTTTTCATCTTCTTTACGTCTTTTGATGAAATACAGAAAAAACCAGATTACGAATAAATAAATAAAAAATACCACGAAGTCCATGGGAGACAGGTAATCTGCCAGGTCTTTTGAAAAATCGGAATCTGTTAATTCGAAAAGAAGTGTCAAGCTTGTGGTATTTTAAATCAGAAACAAAATTACGAAAGCATTTCGTTTTCTTTATTATTTTTTTTCCGAATCGTTTTTTTTATTGCAAAATATCTGCTGTAAGGCAGAAAATAGCTAATATTGTATAAAAGTAGAACAAGGTTTTTAACATGTGTGGTATTTCAGGTTTTCTTAGTAAGAATAAAACAATCTCAAAAGCATCTCTTATAAAGATGTCGGAAGCTATGTTGCATAGAGGTCCTGACGCTGCCGGATATTTTTATGAAGATTTCGTTGGATTGGGTCACACACGACTGAGTATTATTGATGTTTCCACACAAGCCAATCAGCCCATGACTTCGCATTGCGGACGTTATGTGATGGTGTTCAATGGGGAGATTTATAATTTCAAAGAGGTGCAGAAAGAAATTTTGCTTCAAAAACCCATGCAGTTTGCTACTCATTCGGATACAGAAGTAGCATTGGAAGCTTTTGCTTTGTGGGGAATTGATTTTATAACCAGGCTGAACGGAATGTTTGCTATGGCTATTTTTGATAAAGAAACTACGAAGCTATCTCTTTTTCGTGACCGCGTGGGGGTGAAACCTTTATATTATTATTATGAAGCCGGGTGTTTCGCATTCGCTTCCGAAATAAAAGGCCTGATGGCCATAGATTTCATCAGGAATCAAGCTGAATTGTACCATGAATCCATCAATGAGTTTATGCATCTGGGATATATTCCTGAACCGCATTCCATTTATAAAAACATAAATAAATTTCCGGCGGGACATTATGCAGTTGTTTCTGATAATGGTTTGGAAATAAAAAAGTATTGGACGCCGGAGGAACAGATTCGGGAGAAACCCACTTTAAGTTATCACGAAGCAAAAATACAACTTAGGGACTTATTGATAAGTTCGGTGAGTCAGCATTTGATTTGTGATGTGCCCTTTGGAACTTTTCTGAGTGGAGGCGCTGATTCAAGCCTGATAACAGGCATTGCTCAAAGCCTGAACGATACACCCATAAATACCTTTTCTATAGGTTTCGAACATTCGAAATATAACGAAAGCAGCTATGCCCGACAGGTGGCGGCACATCTGGGAACCCATCATCATGAGTTTATGGTATCCGAAAAGGATGCAATCGAGCTGATACCTGCTTTGACAGATGTTTTTGATGAACCTTTTGCCGATTCCTCGGCCATTCCAACCATGTTGGTTTCAAAACTGGCCCGCCAACAGGTTGCAATGACCCTTTCGGGCGATGGCGGCGATGAATTGTTTATGGGCTATGGAGCATATCAATGGGCAAAACGTCTTCAGAATCCTTTAGTCAGAATGAGTCATTCATGGCTTGCATCGGGAATGAAGCAATTGGGAAATAAGTATAAACGGGCGGCTGAGGTTTTGGATTATGAAAACAGGGAGCATCTGAAAAGCCATATCTTTTCGCAGGAGCAAAATCTCTTTTCCCGTAAGGAAATCTCTTCTCTTTTAGTTAAAGATATTCAGCATAAAATTTCACTTAACGAGAATTACCACATTTCACAATTATCCGCTGCTGAAGCTCAGGCTTTGTTTGATTTGAAGTATTATCTGAAAGACGATCTTTTAGTGAAAGTGGATAGGGCTTCAATGCATTATTCTTTGGAAACCAGGGTTCCGATTCTGGATTATCGCATTGTAGAATTTGCTTTGAATTTGCCTGAATCATTTAAAATAAAAGGAAATGTGCAGAAATATCTGCTGAAACAGCTTCTTTACGATTATATACCTGAGCACTTTTTCCAAAGGCCTAAACAAGGATTTTCCATTCCTTTGGAACATTGGATGAAGGGCGATTTACAATATCTGATAACCGACTATCTGTCGGATGATATCATTGATAAATACGGAATTTTCGATAAGAAAATGATAAACGATTTAAAACACAGGTTTCTTAAAAAGAACTACAGTTATTTATATAACCGTTTGTGGATTATCATAGTAATGAATAAATTTCTGGAAAGAAATCATTCCTGATTCAGCATTTATAAAAAGATTATCCGGAAAATTAATTTCCGAATTTCTTATAGAATTTTAAATTGATCCCAATCGAGAGCTACATTAAATTTCTGACGGGTATCTTTTAAATCAAACATCGAAAGACTTACATTTGAAATGCTTTCATCGTATTCCGCAGGCTTATAAAGGGCTTCACCTTTAAGAGAATATATCATAGTATTGCCTGAATGCATCACACCATGCCCATCGTTTCCTACACGGTTTACCCCAATGCTGTAAGCCATATTATCAATAGCCCGAGCCTGTAACAGCGATACCCAATTGTGTTTTCGTTTCTCAGGCCAGTTAGCAAGAAACAGTAAGAGGTCGTATTCGAATTTGCCTTCAACATAATGATTCCTTGACCATACAGGAAACCTGAGGTCGTAACAAATCATCGGACAAACGCGCCAACCTTTTATTTCTACAATCAAACGGGTGTTGCCGGGTACAAAGTGCAAATGTTCGTTTCCGAAGCGAAACAAATGACGTTTGTTGTAACTATCATAAGTTCCATCAGGACGCATCCAAATCAATCGGTTATAAAAGCGGTTTTCTTCTTTACATAAAAAGCTGGCGGCAACCACGGCATCCAATTGCCGGGCTTTTGCTTTCAACCATGAAAATGCCGGGCCATCCATAGGCTCTGCAAAATTATTTCCGTCCATGGTGAAACCTGTGTTAAACATTTCGGGTAATAACACCAAATCTTGTTTTCCGGAATAATCCGCAAGTTTTTTATCGAAGTTTTCTAAGTTTTTTTCGGGCTGTTCCCAAACCAAATCGGCCTGAACCAGAGTAATTTTTAAATCTTGCATAATATTTCTGCTGCTTTATCAAGGGTTTCTTCTTTTTTGGCAAAACAAAAGCGCAACACTTTATTGTCGGTGGCTTTATTGTAAAATGCCGAAACGGGGATGGATGCGATTTTATTTTCTTTGGTCAAACGTGTCGCAAAGTCCATTTCTTTTTCATCACTAATCTTACTATAGTCTAAAAGCTGAAAGTAAGTGCCGTAACTGGGTACAATTTCAAATCGGGAGCCTTTGATTGCTTCCACAAAGTAATCGCGTTTTTTCTGATAAAAAAGGTTCAAATGAATATAGTTTTCTCTGTCCGATAGAAATTCTGCCATAGCATATTGTATGGGAGTGTTGCATGCAAACACTATGAACTGATGCACTTTGCGAAATTCCGCCATGAGTGCTTCGGGAGCCAGGCAATAGCCCATTTTCCATCCTGTAGCATGAAAAGTTTTGCCAAAAGAGGCTACCACCAAACTGCGCTCTAACAAACCCGGATAAAGGCATACACTTTCGTGTTTTATTCCATCGAATATCAAATGTTCATACACTTCGTCGCTCAACACAATGATGTCGCTTCCTTTGGTGATTTTTTCCAGCGCAAGCAAATCACTTTCTTTCAAAACACTGCCTGTGGGGTTGTGGGGCGAATTGATGATAATCATTCGGGTGCTACTCGTAATTAGCTTGTTAACATGCTGCCAGTCTATCTGATAATCCGGAAATTTCATAGGTACATGTTTTATAGTCCCTCCATTTAGGATTACTACCGGAGCATATGAATCATAAGCCGGTTCGAGCACAATCACCTCATCATTATCGCGGATAAAGGCTGATATGGCTGTGAAAAGTGCCTGAGTGCCGCCCGCAGTTATAGTGATTTCGCTATCGGCATTGTATCTTACTCCATGCACATCAAAAACTTTTTGCGAAATGGCTTCGCGCAGCACCGGTACCCCCTGCATGGGCGCATACTGATTGTAGCCTTTTTTCATGAATTTATTTACTAAACCGATTAGGTTTTCGCTGATGTCAAAATCGGGAAATCCTTGCGAAAGGTTTATTGCTTTATGCTGAATAGCCATTTGCGACATGACGGCAAATATGCTGGTTCCCATGTTGGGTAGTTTAGAACTTACAGAATTATAGGCGATTGGCATATTTTATATTTTTAATGAAATGATTGTTGATAAAAAATTTGAAATAAAATTAAGATTTTTTTTGATAATAGACGGTAGTTTTATAATTTTACTGAAAATTTTACAGTATTTAACATGGTAAAGCCACACGAAAATCTAAAAACAATTGACAAGGTTAACTTCAAAGGCAAAAAGGCGCTTATAAGAGTTGACTTCAACGTTCCGTTGGATCAAAACCGACAAATTACGGACGACACAAGAATCATGGAATCTCTGCCCACCATACAAAAAGTGTTGGCAGACGGAGGCATAGTAATTTTGATGTCGCATCTTGGCCGCCCGAAAGGAGGCTTTGAGCAGGATTATTCACTCACTCCTATTGTTCCGCGTTTATCAAAATTGCTCAAACGCAATATTATTTTTACGCGCGACTTGTTTGGACCAAAAACTCATGAAGTATGCAGCGCTTTAAAACCCGGAGATGTGGTGTTGCTCGAAAACCTGCGTTTTTATCCTCAGGAAGAAGCCGGCGACCGTGATTTTGCAAAAGAATTGGCTTCATTGGGTGATATTTACATTAATGATGCCTTTGCTACGGCTCATCGTAAACATGCATCAACTGCCACTATTGCAGAGTTCTTTCCGTCAAATAAATACTTTGGCATTTTGCTGGCAAAGGAGTTAAGAAATCTTAATAAGATTTTGTTTGAAGCAAAATCCCCTTTTACTGCCATTGTGGGTGGAGCAAAAGTTTCAACCAAAATTTCTATTATCAAAAACCTGATAAACAAGGTTGATAACCTCATCATTGGAGGTGGTATGGCTTTCACTTTTATCAAAGCTTTGGGCGGAAACGTCGGAGGCTCGTTGGTAGAAAACGACAGGATTGAAGATGTAAAAGAAATGGTTCAGGAGATGATGCTTAAGGGTGTGAATCTTTTTATTCCTACCGATGCTATCATAGCCGATGGATTTTCGGATGAAGCCAATTTTAAAGAAAGTCAGGCCGATAATATTAAAGGCGACTGGATGGGATTGGATATCGGACGTAAAACCTGCCGTAGATTTGCTGAAATCATAAACAAATCGGAAACCATTTTATGGAATGGTCCTATGGGAGTTTTTGAACTTCCGAATTTTAAACAAGGCACAAAAGCCATTGCCATTGCGGTAGCCAGTGCAACCATCAGCGGTTCGTTTTCGCTGGTTGGCGGCGGCGACTCGGTGGCGGCTATTAATCAATACAATCTTGCAGATCAGATAAGTTATGTTTCAACCGGAGGTGGGGCCATGCTCGAATATATAGAGGGCAGAGAATTACCCGGAGTTAGAGCCATTATGCAGGACTAAAAGATTATTGCCATTGGTAATTATCGTATAGCGATTGAAAATTTAAATTCGCGGTTGACTATTATTAATGATAGGATGTGGATTTTGTATTCCGGATTTTGAATTCAGAATACCAATAGAATCAGCTACTTTGTTTGTTGCGTTATTTGAAAAATATGAAAGGTACAGGAAGTTTGGAAAGAAAATAATGAGGTCGGGTTAATGAGGATAATACTTGATTTTCTGATTTTCCTTTCCTGCTTCCTTTTTTTTTATCACAATTAAGACATTTATTAAAATTTGGAACAAAATTTGATAGTATTAGGTTGTTTTAATTGATTGACTACTATTAGGAAGTCGCGGAGGTACGAATTATAAATCAGGTATATGAGGGAATATTTGGTTTGAATGTTCTGCCTTCAGGCTTCCTTTTTTTTATTTTGAATGATGAGTTTCCAAAAAATCTTTACATTTTGCTCTTAAAATTCATGTTTTCCGGCCTTCGCCTACCTCATCCAACTTCCGACTTCGGTCTTCCAACTTCAATCCCAACATTACGACTTCCGTCTTCCGTCTTCCAACTTCAATCCAAAATTTCCTTCTTCCAGCTTCGGTCTTCCGTCTTCCTACCAAAATATCACCTACTCCCCCACGCTTATTTCGCCACAACTTCTAACACGGCCTTTTAAATCCAGCAGCTTATATATATAGGTATCGGGAGCAAAAGACGACAAATCCAATGTCATCTTGTTGTCGGTCAGGCCGCTTTTTTTTAGCAATTCTTTGGCACGGACATCGTAAACCATAAGGTCGAAAGGATTTTTATCAGGATTTTCGAATTGTATGCTTACCATTCCTCGGGTGACTTCTTTTATAACCCTCGAATCAATTATATTGAACCTCAAATCGGTATAACGGGTAGTGAAATCGGTAAACCGCAAATTATCATAGAATATTCCGGCCATATTGTCAAAAATACTATCGCTGCTAAATTTAAACCGAAACAACACCGTATCGCCCATACTAAGCTTGAATGTGGACGCCATATTCATAAACATCACATCAAAACTTTGGCATTGTTTGGTTTTTCCGGTTAATATGGGTTTCGAAAACCATTCAAAATTCTTTTTATACTTGCTGTCATTCAGCATATCCACCCAGGTGAAACCACAATCGGGCGAAAACTCTATAGTGCCAAAATCTTTCAATGAATCGGTTTCCACATAGTAGATACCCGTCAGAAGCCGGTTGCTATTCAACAATCCCAGCGTTACAGCACTTTTTATTGTAAAAGCGGAAACATTATTTATGGGATAGGGTTTCGCAGAATCGGTGATGATTACCACTGATTTACAATTGGGTTGTAGTCGCGTAAGTTTAGTGAAGGTTCCCCATTGCCATATATTTTGAGGATAATTCAGTTTATCGATATTCACACGGTTCATTGAAACGGGAATATCCCCAAAAATTGTGAGGGCATCGTCGAAACAGGCATATTGCCCGAAAACCAACTTGCTTAACGCAATAAAGAACATAAAAAAAGTGACTCCGGTTTTTTTCATCTATCCAAAGTATAAACAGCAGTATATCTGTCAAAAGCTTCTTCCGTTAGCACCAATGTATCGTGCTGCCCAAAGCGAATGGATTGCATCGTCGGATTTTCTTCATTGCCATGCTGTCCGGCATCATAAAATTTTATCATATACACATGTCCCAGTCCCAAAATAGATTCACCTTCGGTCAGAGTGAATTTGGTTTTGCGCATTTGGTCGCCATTTTTAAATAACTTATAAATTCCATCCGCCGAAAATTCAGCACTTTGATTATATCCTTCCGAAGCAGGAGTAAGTACCCTGCCATCAAATCCACCCGAAGTTTGCACCCAATTCCATCGTCCAAACAATTTTCCAAGACTCTTATCCGGAAGAGCCACATCTTTGCGGCACGAAGCTAAAATTACTGGTAAAGAAATAATTATAAATAAAAACAAAATTCGCATGCCTGAAACAGATTTCATAAAAAATATTTTTTTAATGAATTGAAATGATGGTATCATGTTGATTTTATTAAAATTGAAACGAAATCTTTTTATAATGAACTTAAATAAATATTGGATTGCTTATCACCCATCTTTTTATTTATTTTAAATCATTTACAAAAATAGTAAAAAAATGAAGCTGTTAAATTTAAAATAGAACAACTTCAATTTTCTTTTAATTTAAAACAACCGACATGCACAATTAATTTAAACTTCCAATGAATTAAATTTCACAAATTACTTAATCAACTCTCTTCAGAATAAGAAAATAACTCAATAATATAGTAACCGAATAAACCATTCGACATAATTTCCTGATAAACTCATTTTTAGAACACCTTAATTGTCTGGTTTTTAATATAATTAAATCATGCTAGCCCTAAATAAATGCTGCTTTAGTTTTTACCCATTTTCGCAGAAGAGAATGGATTTTACTTTGAGTAAAACCCGTTTTCGCAAAAGAAAATGGATGTTTCTTTGAGTAAAACCCATTCCGACAGAACACAATGGGTTTTTGTTAAGTTTTTACCCATTCCGACAGAACACAATGGGTTTTTGCTAAGTTTTTACCCATTCCGACAGAACACAATGGGTATTTGTTAGGTTTTTACCCATTCCGACGGAACACAATGGGTTTTTGTTAAGTTTATACCCATTCCGACGGAACACAATGGGTTTTTGTTAAGTTTTTACCCATTTCGTCCCGTCGGAATGGATTTTACTTTAGTTTAATATCTTTGCTAATAAATTGAATAGAAATCACCTAAGATAACACATACTAGTGTAATTTTTCAATTGGTTATATCCTAATCAATCTCTAAATAAACATTTCGATTAACAGTTTGCTTGTTATTTCATAAATAGTTGTTGTAAAATATTCATTTTGAATGATAATTTAATGACCGTAAGTTTTGGAGATTGAATAATTTTAAAACGGAATATTTAACTCAACCCTCAATATCCAAATAACTTACTAAACCAATAATTCATCCCTCTAATCAGCCTAATTCCCGAATAAACTTAATCAACTCCACCCCTATTAATTCTAAAAACACTAATTTTGTAATACCAATCGAATCATCAACTTATTAATCGGTTTTAAAGCAACCTCATCATGAATAATCCATTTCTGAAAAAAATATACAAAGAAAAATATCTTGTAGCTCTCTTATTATCAATCATTGCAGGATTTTATATCTACATGGCTTATGCATCCAAAGGTGTGTATGGCGGCGGCGATACCTACATGCATTATGCCTTTTCGCACTATGCTTTTCGTCATCCACACCTATTTCTCGACCATTGGGGCAAACCTCTTTTCACAGCCTTTTCGTCGCCCTTCTCTCAGTTCGGTTTCATAGGTTTACAATGGTTCAATATCATAATAAGCTTATTTAGTGCTTTCATTGCCTGGCGTTTATGCAAACATTTTCAGCTACGCTTTTCGTGGATGAGTTTCCTTATTATTTGCTTCGCGCCCATGTATTTTATCATCGCTTTTTCAGGCCTGACAGAAAACTTGTTTTCGTTGGTGCTAATTGCTTCCGTTTTCCTGTTTTTTAAAGAAAAATACTGGTGGACAGCCATCATTCTATCTTTTTTGCCTTTTGCTCGCACCGAAGGATTTGTTATTATACCTTTATTTGCAATGGCTTTGGCTTTACGCCAGAGATGGTTTGCTATAGCAGGACTCGCTTTCGGTTTTGTTTTTTATGGGATCATCGGTTTTATCTATTTCCACAATTTTTTCTGGTTCATCCTTAATAATCCTTATAAAGACGCCGCCAGTATTTATGGACACGGAAGTATCTGGCATTTTGTAGTTAATTATCGCGAAATATTCGGTGCCGAATCCACTTTCCTAATCTTGTTGGGATGCTTTTCTTTTTTCTTTCCTTTCGGAGATAAAAAGCTGAACTGGAAGATTTCTGTTTCGGAATTGCTTTTGATTTTTTTCCCTGTTTTGATTTATTTTGCTGCACATTCTTATGCATGGTGGCAAGGCATAGGTGGCTCCCTTGGATTAACCCGAGTTATAGCAGGCATCATTCCACTTGCAGCTGTCATTGGTATTAAGGGTATCAACATGTTATTTCCTTGGTTTCATAAATACCGTACAGGTTTTTTCGTAATCTTATCTCTACTATGTTGCTCCATCATAATCGAACCTTTGCGTTTTCATTCCATTCCATCCAAAAACGGAGGTGAAGAAACAGTGCTTGACCAAACCGCACAATGGTTTATTAAAAATAATCACGAACAAAAAAAAATAATTTTGGGGAACCCCTATCTTTTTTTTAAAATTGATACGGACCCTTTCGACGAAAAATCAATCAATATGGTGTTTCCAACTGGCGAAAATTTAAGAGGATGGACCACACCCGGCGAATTTCTGGTTTGGGATGCACATTTTACTCCAAACGAAGGACATTTACCCCTAAAAGATTTGATGGACAATAAATACTTTGAGCTAAAATCATATTTTAAACCCGAAGAAAGCTTCACTACTTTGGGAGGAGGCCCATACGAAGTTTATGTATTTCAACGTACTGACGATACCAGTCATGTTAAAAATTCAATCATAATGCAACAAATGGCTGAGAATAATTATGACCGAAAGGTGATTTTTAATGACAATTATTCCAACAGCGGAATCACAGTCGATGCCACTTCAACAGAGAACTGTTTAAAAGTAAATTCTGATAAAGAATTCTCTCCGGGTATGGATATTCTGATTAGAAATGTAACACTTGAAAAGGAAAGTCATATTGAATTAAGTGCTGAAGTTTATATCGATAGAAATCCTTCCGATGCGCAGTTAGAATTTGTTTCGTCGGTTTTCAACGAAAAAAATACTTATTTTTATAAGAGTTTCCCAATCGACATCAGCAAATTGAAAACCAACTTCTGGAATCATCTGACGTTTGATTTTGTATTACCAAAAATACAGGATGATAAGGCCCATTTTAATGCCTATCTCTGGAATCGCAATAAATCGGAGTTTTATATCGACAATTTTATGGTTACCGAACTAAAAGCTAAGGAATAACTCACTTAATTATACAATGATATAATTATAAAATTATAAAATCCCCCAAAAAGAAAAGGAGACGCCCCATCTTACGACGGGAACGCCTCCCTCAAAATCTTTAGACTATTCCGTGTTTCAAATTTTCAAACAGATTCATTAAACCCTAGAAACTTTATTGATAATTGCCTTTTTAGGAAAGGAGACGCCCCACCTTTCGGCGGGAACGCCTCCCTCAAAATCTTTAGGCTATTCTCTATTTCAAATTTTTCAACAAACTCTTTAAAACTGAAAAAACTGAAATGCTGATTACCTTTTTAGGAAAGGAGACGCCCCGTCTTACGACGGGAACGCCTCCCTCAAAAACTTTAGGCTATTCTCTATTTCAAATTTTTCAACAAACTCTTTAAAACTGAAAAACTGAATCATTTATTACCTTTTTTGAAAAGAAGACGCCCCGTCTTACGACGGGAACGCCTCCCTCTTAATCTTTATGTTATTCAGTATTTCAAAGTTCTCTACAATGTCAATAATTCTGAAAAACTGAATCGCTTATCCCCTTTTTTGAAAAGAAGACGCCCCGTCTTACGACGGGAACGCCTCCCTCTTAATC
>CAYYQJ010000002.1:16456-22842 GCA_964473775.1 uncultured Bacteroidales bacterium
TTAAGGTTATTCAGTATTTCAAAGTTCTCTACAAATTCAATAAACCCGGGAAACTTAGTTGCTGATTACCTTTTTTAGGAAAGGAGACGCCCCGTCTTACGACGGGAACGCCTCCCTCAAAATCTTAAGGCTACTCTTTTGGAGTTACAACCAGTTCTTCAATATAAGCACGGCTTTTCTTTGGCGACCATACATAAACGGTCAACATTTCATCACCGGAAAAGGTTTTTTTGAAATCAAATACCTTTTCAATATCTACCCATTTCTTCACAGCGTTTTTTGACGGCAAGGGATACCCTTCCCAATACAAAACCTTATCTTTTTGTGATACAGTGCAAACCAGCGAAATATCACCTGCATCAGGATAATAATACCGTGTTTTCACGGCAACTGAAGTAGCTTTTCCACCATGCAGCTTCTGAATTTCAGATTGAAATCCAAAACTGAAAGGATTGGCTGAGTCCACTTTCGACACCATGTTTTTACTATAATTATTGTCGAATGTGATGGTGTGAAAGTTGATAAAATACTTTAAATCCGAAAACTTAAACACCGATGGGATCTCAACTGCCTTCGGTTTATCTTCCGATGGGCCACATGAAACCAGCGCCACGCTTATCACTATTAAAAAGAATAATTTTTTCATTTGCTATGAAGAAATGCTTATTAAATTTCAGCAAAATTAAATAAATTATTTTATCCGCCAAATAAAATTGTAATTTTGAAGAAAAATTTTTTCAGAGCATTTTTCTTCTAAACTAAAAAGTATTGCGCAAGGATTTATTACATAATTGGAAACGGTTTTTAAGCTTACCCAGCTTAGCTAATTTATTTATTTTATTATCAGTGGTTTTTGTAATCGCAAACTATAATTCGTGGAAGCAAGGAAACGGAATTATTGATAATGATATTTTGGAATATTATGGTTATCTACCTGCCTCCATGATATATCACGACGTCAGTATGAAATTCTCTATTGGTTACGGAGGAACTCATACTTTTTACATTTGGACTAAAAATGCACCCAACGGCGCAATGGTTTTCAAGATGACAATGGGAATGACATATATGTATGCTCCGTTTTTCTTTGCCGGACATTGGTATGCGCAAATGGCTGGCTACGATGCTGGAGGATACACCCTCCCTTATCAGATTGCTATAATGCTATCGGCCTTATTTTATTTTGCGCTCGGACTCATTTTCCTGCGCAAAATTCTGCAAAAATTCTTTAACAACTTTACCACGGCTATCACTTTATTATTGATTGTATTTGGCACCAATTTATTCTACTACGCTAGCATTTCCGGCCCCATGACTCATGTTTACACCTTCAGTCTTTTCTGTGTGATGATGTATTACACCATGAAATGGCACGAAAACCAATCCTTTAAAAACACCCTCATCATCGGATTGGCTATAGGGCTTATGATTATCATCCGGCCTACCAATATGCTGTTGTTTCTATTTTTTATTCTATGGGATATCAAATCAATAAAAGATATACTACCACGGTTTAAATTATTGTTGAAAAGATTTCCTTACCTGCTGATCATCCTGTTTTGTGTTATCATTTTTTGGATTCCACAAATATATTATTGGAAAACCATCACCGGGCAATGGCTTTATTATTCTTATGCCGACGAACACTTTTTCTTTACAAAGCCACATATAATTAGCGGGTTTATTGGATTTCGCAAAGGATGGTTTATATATACACCCTTAATGATGTTTGCTTTGGCAGGATTTATTATTGCTTATAAAAAAGCCAGATCGTTTTTTTTGCCAATGGTTTTCATTATATTACTTAACAGCTATGTCATTTTTTCATGGTGGTGTTGGTGGTATGGTGGCAGCTTTGGACAACGCAGCATGATTGATATGTACGGATTACTGGCAATAGGTTTGGCGCTTTTGCTGAATTTTGTATGGCAACAGAAATTATTGCTGAAGATTCCGGCTATTGTAGTCATATTAGCTATAACTTTCCTTAGCATTTTCAACACATTGCAATATCAATATGGTTCGTTATCAATTGATGCCATGACTCGCGCTTCCTATCAAAAGAACTTCGGACATCTGAAACCATACGGAAATTACTACGAACTACTTCAATGTCCCGATTATAAAAAAGCCAAAATGGGTATCCAGGATAACATTACTTGCAAATGATGGAAAAGAATAAAGAACTGTTTGAAAAAATTGCCACACTGAAAGTCTGGGGGAATCATTTGTTGCTGGGTTTCATAATATGCTCCGTGTTGTTTGAACTGAACAAAATCACTAAAGGAAAAACAGATTGGTACATAAACTGTATCATATTGGCGGCAATTATTCATAGCCTGCACCTGTTAGTGGTAATAATTTTTCAAATAAAGAAGAAAAAGGGAAATCAGTAAAGCAATACTGGGATTTAAATCAAAATCATTTTGCGTTTACTTTTGAAACTATGGTATCCTTAGTTTGAAGCTTTTGATATTCGGCCTTAATAATAGGAATGGTTAATGGAGCTATTGCACTTACGGGCTTATAAAGCAAGGATTTGTTTTTGGCTGCAGGCGTAATTATCAGTTCGCGCTTATCAAACATATTCACCATATAAAATAACAGACTGATAAGGAACAAAATTTTCAGTGTGGCAAACAAAGCTCCCAGCAGCTTGTTCACAAATCCCAGGGCTGTTAGATCCAAAGCTTTTTCCATGGCTTTTGCAATCATTCTCATCAATATTAGAACCCCGATAAAGATGATTACATAGGCTATCGCCGAAGTATAATTCGGATTAAATCCCAAATGCTTCACCAATAATCCCGAAACATAGCTTGAAAGATAAATACCCGCAAAAATTCCCAAAAAAAGAGCCAACAACGAAGTTACTTCTATTATCAATCCGTTCTTAAGCCCTTTGTAAACAAACCAGGCCATAGGAACCAGTATAATTATATCCAGATAATTCATGATTATTGTTTCAAACGACGTGTTAGCTCTGTGGCATAAACAAAGCTGTTGAGTTCTTCGTTATCGGTTTTTAATATCTCATGTTTGTCGCCCTGCCACCACAATTTCCCGCTATAGATAAAAGCAATTTTATCACCAATTTCAATCACTGAATTCATATCGTGAGTATTGATGATGGTGGTCATTTCATATTCCTTTGTAATTTCACTGATAAGATTATCAATCACTATGGATGTTTTTGGGTCCAAGCCAGAATTGGGTTCATCGCAAAACAGATATTTTGGATTCATGGCAATAGCGCGTGCAATGGCAACTCTTTTTTTCATCCCACCGCTAAGTTCTGCAGGGAAAAGCTTGTTGACATTCACCAGATTCACTCTTTTCAAACAGAAATTCACACGATCTACCTTTTCCTCCATTGTTTTCTTTGTAAACATGGTTAATGGAAACATCACGTTTTCTTCTACCGACAAAGAGTCAAAAAGTGCGCCTCCCTGAAACATCATCCCAATTTCCTGTCTTATGGTTTTCTTTTCGTAGAAATTCATTTTGGTAAATACGCGGTCGTCGTAAATTATCTCACCTTCATCCACTTCCACAAGTCCTACTATGCATTTCATCAAAACCGTTTTCCCCGAACCGCTGGGCCCGATAATTAGATTGGTTTTACCTCTTTCGAAAACCATATTGATATCGGTAATTACCTTGTGGTCTTCAAATGCCTTTGATATGTGTCGTGTTTCAATCATCCAAGCATCAATTTTGTGATTAATAAATTGAAGAGAATGATAAGAATACTACTCATTACCACAGCCTTAGTGCTGGCTCTTCCTACTTCCAAAGCTCCGCCATCGGTGATATAACCATAATATCCCGAAACCGATGTAATGATAAAGGCAAAAATCAGGGTTTTCACCGTAGAATAAAATATTTCGTAAGGAATAAAATCCAGAGTAATTCCATGATAATAAGCTGTGGTTGTCACCACATTACTCCACACTGCTGCAAACCAACCTCCGAAAATTCCAAGAAACATACTGATGATAACTAAAACTGGAAATATCATTAATCCGGCCACAACTTTCGGAAGAATTAGGTAATTGGCCGGATTGATACCCATGATTTCCAAAGCATCAATTTGCTCGGTTACACGCATGGTGCCTATTTCGGAAGCTATTCTGGAGCCGACTTTGCCGGCAAGTATCAAACAAATGATGGTAGGAGAAAATTCGAGGATAATCGATTCGCGGGTAGTAAAGCCCACAGTGTAATCAGGTATCCAGGCGCTTGTAATATTGTGCGCGGTTTGAATGGCAACCACCATTCCCATAAAAACAGAAATAATGGCAACAATACCCAGCGAATCAATGCCCAGATTTTGAATTTCCTGCGCTACCTGTTTCCTGAATACCCAACCTTTTTCATGTCGGGTGAAAACTTTCGACATCAAAACAACATACTCTCCTATAGGAAATAAAACTTTTTTCAAGGTTTACGGAATTTCTGCGAATTTAAACATTTTTTTTCTGCCACTAATAAAAAATGGTTTTTGATTCATTTCATAATAACAGGGTCCATGCTTATCAGGCTTTGTAAACCAAGGCATAACTCTCGTTTTTTATAAAATATAATTTTGAAAATGTGGAGAGTCTAAATGGTGGCAATTCTGAAACAACGAGACACCTAACTCTTAACTTCTAACTTATACCTCCTGCATTCCCCCCAAAAAAAATCTCCCCCCATCCTCCTCCATTTCAGAAAAAATTATTAGGTTTGTAAAAAATATAGTAATGACTAAATCAAAGCGAACATTTTTTGGAATCATAGCCATACTTTTATTATCGTTAATGGTTTCATGCAAAACGCATCGCAGGCATAAATGCCCCGATTGTCCGTCATTTTCTGTTGTAAATATCATTCATCAAAATAAATTATCCTGAAATGAAAAAACTAAAATTCGTAGCCATGTTGCTGGCATTGTCTGTAATGTTATCCTGTGTTTCTAAAAAACATCGTTACGACCGTTGCCCCACATTTGGCATGAAGGCTAAAAAAACCGAAAGCGTTCATGCCCGTATTTAATGATGTTTTAAAACCCTTTCTTCCGGAAGCGGCCATACCATTAGTTACAAAATGGATACAAACGTATCCCCTGCATCTGAAAATTTCTAAAAACCGCACGTCCAAGCTTGGCGATTATCGTCCGCCTCAGGGGGGAATAAAATATCATAAAATCAGTGTAAACCACTCACTCAATCCTTACGCTTTTCTGATAACATTTACACACGAGTATGCACACCTGCTGTGTTTCGAGAAACACAAAAACCGGGTAGCACCTCATGGAAACCAATGGAAACAAATTTATAAGGGGTTGCTTTTCGAGTTGCTCGATTCAAAAATATTTCCGCCTGACATTGAAGTAGAACTTACCCGTACCGTATTAGGCAATGTGTATGCTTCTTCCACATCCGAAAAAGAATTGCAAAAAGTGCTCTCGGTGTATAATACCCATGAAGAAACAGGTGTAATGCTCGAAGAACTTCCTGATGATACCTTATTCAGCATACATAACGGTAAGGTTTTCAAAAAGGGAGACAAAATCCGCACACGTTATAAATGCTACTGCTTAACCAACAAACGCTGGTATTATGTGAGCCCTATTGCCAGAGTTACTGTTGTCGAAAAAAATGATTAGCAGAAAATGCTGTTCGTATCAAATATTTTTTCGTAATTTTGGAGAGTATTAAAGTTACAGTAATTTACACTGATTAAATCTGAACTTTCAATAAATAATAAGTATCAATCATCAACAGTAAATGATATTACTTGTGCATTTACATGGATAATTTTAATACTTTTGCAAAAAATTGTGAACCAAAGATCAAAAAATGAACAATAATTTTTGTGTGATAATGGCTGGTGGCATAGGATCACGTTTTTGGCCCATGAGCCGCACATCACAGCCCAAACAATTTCTTGATATTCTGGGCACAGGAGAAACCTTACTGCAGCAGACCTTTCGTAGGTTTGAGCGTGTTATTCCCCGCGAAAACATACTGATAGTAACCAACGAATCCTATTGCCCTCTTGTCATAGAACAATTGCCTTTTCTGAACGAAAATCAGATTATTGCAGAACCAACCCGTAGAAACACGGCTCCCTGTGTAGCTTATGCCTGCTATAAGATTAAGGAAATTTGCCCCGATGCCAACATAGTGGTTGCACCTTCCGATCATATTATTCTGAAAGAAGATTTGTTTGCCGAAATCATAGAGTCATCCTTAAAAACGGTTTCCGAAAACGATTGGTTGCTTACCTTGGGTATTGCTCCAAGCCGTCCCGATACAGGCTATGGCTATATTCAGATTATTGATAAAGAAACGGCAGATCGGAAGAGCGTCGTGTAGGGAAAGAGTGTTCAGAGCCGTGAA
>CAYYQJ010000003.1:0-22242 GCA_964473775.1 uncultured Bacteroidales bacterium
CTCTTCCTGACCATTGATGGTGTTTACGGTGATGCCTTTTACTTTTTTCAGTTGATTGATGAGGTTGTTATCGGTGATGCCTGAATTATATAGGCTGCCATCTTTGCCCATAAACGGTTCAGAGAATTCTTTTGCAAAATCCATATTATACAAAGGGATGAATTTATCTCCATAATCCGCACCTAATTCTGCAAAAGCATCTGAAGTAACATTCACCAATTGTCCGATTTTGATATTTTTATTGAAACTTCCGGCAATGCCTGCATTGATAGCCAAATCATAATCATTCTTATGTAAACTTCCCAGATGAAAAGCAGTAGCCACCATACCAACTCCGGTTATCAACAAAGTGATTTCATGACCTGCGTATTTAGAACTATAGAGGTTATTGGCCGGGGTAACAGTGATTTTTAAAATATTTGCAAAAGGTTTTATCTCTGCAAAGGTGGCTGAAACGATAAGGATTCTCATTTATTAATATCTTTATAAAAAGAAAGTTGCCCTGTACTCAGAACAACTTTCATCTTTTTTTATTAAAAATAATTTATTTTTGAATGTTAGGTAACTCAAGACCGTAGCCTTTCTTTTTGTCTTCTATTTTTAGCAGGAAGGCAAATATAAGTGCCAAAAGTCCAAAACACATAAAAATTATCATAGGCAAGGTATAGTTGTAGAAGGAGGTTATGTTATAAAACTTTGAAACCTTTTCCCCTTTTACATCAATGAAATGATCGACAGTAAATTTTTTCTCTTTTTTAGTTTGATTGTCTGTTACCGAGTAAGTATAATAAGGAACCTTAACTTTTTTATCAGATGTGACTTTTTCAAATTCTTTATTAGTAATAAATGAACGGTTTACGGTATCTCCCACACTAGTTACAACGGCTGTAACTTCACCTGCAGGATTTTTAATAAATTCTGTAACCAACAGTGTAGTATCTTGACGACCTAGAAATCCTACTTCTTTCAAATCATAAACCGTTTGGTCTAAAAGCGCAATTTTATTAACCTGATCGCCTTGAGTAGTAATAAAACCTGTTCCGATTAGAGAAAAATAACCAATAAAGCAGTATTTATCAACAACCCATCCAATCAATGCAGGAACACCCATAAGCCCCCAGTTTTGTACCCAGAAAATAACAGAGTAAGCTGTTCCTAATTGTCGTTCAGGAATAATTTTGGGAACAGAAGGCCACATTGCTGATGGAACAAGAGAAAATCCAATTCCTAATAATAAGATTAAAACCAAAGCGATAAACCAATGATTCAGGAAGGGTATAGAAAATAGCAAATGGACAAAGATAATTATCAGTGAGCCTATTATCATTATAGTTGCTCCCTTTCCTTTACGGTCATATAAATTACCAAAAAATGGAGTTAGCAAAATAGTTCCAAACGGTAATAAAGATGGTATGGTTCCAGCCCATGACTCATTTATATGAAACTTTTGTATCATGAGGTCTGTTGCATATTTAAGGAAAGGAAAAACGGCAGAATAGAATAGTACACATAGAATAGCAATATACCACCAGCCTTTATTTTTTATTATGCTTAGAATATCTTTGGTACGAAACTCTTCCTCAGGCGCGACATCTTTGCCAATGTTATCAGCAACAATAGATGCATCCAGTTTCTTATCCATAAAAGTATACATAAAAAAAGCCAACAAACCTATAACAAGCATGATAAGGCACAAAAGAACTGGAACAGAAACATGTCCAAAAGCTTTTGCAATTGGTAGAGATGTTGAAAGTGCTAAAGCTGTTCCAATTCTGGCAAGTGCAATCTGCAATCCCATTGCTAGTGCTAATTCCTTTCCTCTAAACCATTTGACAATAACCTTTGTGGCAGTTATACCTACAATTTCAATCCCAACTCCGAAAATAGCATATCCAATAGCAGTTACCATTACCTGAGCTTTCCATCCAAATAAAATAGCTCCATCCAAAGCATGAGTAGAAATCGCCCAATATTTTATTGCAGTTCCAACTACCATAATTATTGCAGCTCCCATACCCGTAAAACGTATCCCTTTTTTATCAAGAATAATTCCTCCGATAATTAAAAAGAAAAGGAAAACATTAAACCAACCGTAAGCGCTAGTTACAAAACCATATTCGGAACTATTCCACGTAAGTTCGTTTTCAAGAAGACCTTTTAAAGGGGCCAGAACGTCGGCTAAATAGTAACCGGCAAACATACAAAAGGATACCAAAACTAAGGCTGTCCATCTTGCAGATTTAGAATCGCTAAGGATTCGTTCGATTTTTTCTGTCATATTTTTAAAAATTTTAAGGTGCAAATATAAGATTTTGTTTTCAGCCCATCTTAATTTTTGTTGATAAATAGAAAATCGTTGAGATTTTTTTATAATTTCGGTCAAAAATTTGAAATACATAATCTTTTATAAATCAAATTATGGAGCGTAATTCCGGAATTCTTATCACCATATTAGGTCCTACTGCCACAGGTAAAACCTTGTTGGCGGCTCATTTGGCCGACAAACATCAGGGCGAAATTATCAGTGCCGATTCGCGTCAGATATACCGCAATATGGATATTGGCACAGGCAAAGATATTGCCGACTATGTGGTAAACGGCCATCAGATACCTTATCATATTATCAATATTGCCGAGGCAGGGGAGGAGTATAATTTGTTTAGGTTTGCGGCCGATTTTAAAAAAGCATTTCTTGATATTTCGGCCCGGGAGAAGCTTCCGATTTTGTGTGGAGGTACGGGTTTGTATATAGAATCGGTGTTGAAAAACTATGCGGTTCCGGATGTGCCGCAATCAGAAGAGTTCAGGAAATCTATTGAAAACAAAACGGATGACGAGCTGAAACTAGCCCTGATGGCTTATAAAACCTTGCATAACGATACGGATACCGAAAATCGCAGGCGATTGGTTCGTGCACTGGAAATCGCGCATTTTTCGGCTGAGAAGCAAATCAACAAAGAGAGTTTTTTGCCTGAGAAACAATTTATTTTCGGGATTTATTTGCCCCGCGATATCGTAAGGCAACGAATTACCAACCGATTGCATATAAGGTTGCAAAGCGGTATGATAGCAGAAGTTCAAACACTGCTGGATTCGGGGGTGAGTGCTTCGCGGTTGATACGATATGGACTGGAATATAAGTTTATTACCGAGTATTTGTTGAAACAATACTCTTATGACGAGATGGTGAGGCTGCTGAATATTGCCATACATCAGTTTTCGAAACGGCAGATGACCTGGTTTCGTGGCATGGAACGCCGCGGATTGAAGATAAACTGGATTGATGGGTTGATGAGGATGGAGGAGAAGGTGGGGGAGATAGAGAGGGTGGCTTTTTGATTTGTGATATGGCCTCAGAGAGGCCAAACATTTTTAGAAAATAAAAACAAACCGTGCCCCCTATCCTAAAAAACTGACCGGGTGACTCCAAGTCACCCGCTCAGTACATTGGCTATTTGCCGACCGTTGAAAATTGAAAATGGATCATTGAAAATTGAACATTATTTTCTCCGTGTCCCTCCGTTTCCTCCTCCGTTTCCTCTGTGGTTACCTCCCTCAAAAAAAAACTTCCGAAGGTTACCTCTCCGGAAGTTAGTTGCTTTATAAATCTTTTTTAGCCATTAGGCAATTTGAAGTTTAGACATTTAGGCATTTTGCCTCTTGCCAACTTGATAAAATCCTAGCTAAGTGTTACCCTAAATGGCCCTGTCCATTTTCCGGCTTTTTCCGGATGTTTGGTATTAATCCAACGGGCAAAACCATTAAGTACCCATCCTTCTTTTTCAACTCCATAAGATTTTTTAAAACTACATTTGGTAATAATTTCTCTTATGGTTGCGTCATTAGGACTCTGCATGGTAGGTTTCACTACCACCGTACTTGAATCATCGCCACCGTCGGGAGCCTTTTGTAAAATAGGAGGATCCATACGCATGGCAAGTTCAATAGCATCAGCACCTTCGGGTTTATGAGCCCTTGATGATGAAGTATCAACCTTACACTTAAAACTCACATCACCAGCTCCCAATGCCTTTGGATTGGCAAAGCAGAACTCTGGAATTTGAGTGAGATCAATAGTGTGAGTAGTAACAGGAGCAGCAATATGCAACACCTGACGATCAGCAGCAGTAATCTTAGGACTACCACTGATACGGTTTAAGATAGGTTGCATAAATGTCCTGAATTCTTTAATAAAATCCTGAACTTCAACAGTGGTAACAGGTGTTGATGTAGCAGGATTGATGTGTCTGTCGTAAACGCCCGGAGCATCCGGATCGTCGTTCGACCATAGAATCCGATACTCACCCAATTTGGTGAGTTCGGTATCGAGCATACCCAGTGTTATCCCACGTTTGATGTGGGTAACCAGGTCTTCAAACTGCAAGCGGAAATTGCTGTTTCTCAAATAGAGATCGATTTGAACCGCTGCAGGATCTATTCGTGACTTAGCCATAAATTAGTTTTTTTTTCATGTTTAATAAAAATTTTACAATATATTAGATTATAAAGCATTGCGATATTAATTTATTGATTTTATAACAATAGGATTAAGATAAAACAAAAAATTATCTCTAAAAACCATTTGCCAGATAAGCTTGAAAAGTTTCTGGATAAGCTTGAAATCATTCCAGATAAGCTTGGAGCGATTATAGATAAGCTTGGAAACATTCCAGATAAGCTCGGAAACATTCCGGATAAGCTTGGAAACATTTCGGATAAGCTTGGAAACATTCTGGATAAGCTTGGAATCTTTCCAGATAAGCTTGGAATCTTTCCAGATAAGCTTGAAATCTTCCCAGATAAGATTGAAATTCGCCCAAGCTAATTTATAAATTGAAAACTCTTGCTGAAAATTAGTTTTTGCCGGCTTTACTATTAGCCCTGCAAAGTTGAAGCCCGAAAATTTTAGCTTGGAAAAAACAAAAAAACATCCCCTCTTCTCCTGTGTCGGAAAAGTTATAACCGCAATGCAATTATCAAAAAGCCGTCTGCCTGTGCTGAGCACCACCCGGAACATTGTAATTTCTTTTTTTTCTGTTTCTCTAAATCATGGCGCAATATTACGAAATTAAATGATACGGTTGACAAATACACGTAAATAAATTGAGGTTTGTAAAAAAAAGATTTTTGAGGGGTATTTTTTATCTATTGTAATTTGTATTTGGAAAAAATGTAAATTTGTGGTGTGATTTGATGTGAGGAGGTTTTTTATGGACGTGAAAGTGTCTTTTGGATAATCTAGGAATATTGAATGGAAAAAGTTAAACGATTGTTTATTAATATTTATAGAGACGAAAATGAAGTAGACCCAACTATAAAAATATTGTAGAAATAGTCCCAATGGGACTGTATAGATGTTAACGGTAAGTGTAAAAAATCGCAACTGGACAATGAAACAGATAATATTAATAGCCTGTGTTTCCAAAAAGGGAGATAAAAAAGTGAAGGCTAAAGATCTTTATAAAAGTTCACTATTTAAAAGCAGTTTAGCTTATGCTTATAAATTGAACCCTGATAAGATCTTTATCCTTTCAGCACTTCACTATCTACTTGACCCTGATAAAGAAATTGAACCATATAACGTAACATTAAGTAATGTTTCAAAAAGTAAAAGAAAAACAGGACTTAAAGTTTTAGACTCGGCAGAAAAAAAAGAGTGGGGCAAAAAGGTAATTGAACAACTTTCTAAACAAACAGACTTGGAAAATGACAAATTTATTGTTTTAGCGGGTCAAGAATATATCAAACCAATCATTGATAGTATTTCGCATTTGACAAATCCCTTAAAAGGACTTCGGCAAGGAGAAAGAGTAAAATTTCTAAATGACAATTCTATATGAGAAATATAGTTTTTGAATTACATAAACTATTCAATGAGCAAAAAAGGTATTCTTTTCCTTTTGAACAATTTATAAAGGAAATTCCGCAAAATGGGATTTACATTATATTTGAAAATGGAGAAAAATATGACAACCTTGACAGAATTGTTAGAGTTGGAACGCATACAGGAAACAATCAACTGCGTTCTCGACTTAACCAACATTTCATTAAGGAGAACAAAAATAGAAGTATTTTCAGAAAAAACATTGGACGTTGCTTCCTAAATAAGGAAAATAATCCTTATTTGAATCTCTGGGAACTTGATATAACTTCAAAAGGCGGAAAAGAAAAGAATTTAAAATCGCTAGACCTCGTCTTTGAAAAACAAATTGAAAAACGAATAAGCAGCTATGTGCAAACCAATCTTTCATTTTGCGTTTTCACCGTGGACACGAAAGAAGATAGGTTATTTTGGGAAAGTAAAATAGTATCAACTTTAGCAAAATCGAATGAATTAAAACCTTCTGCAAATTGGATGGGTAATAATTCTCCGAAAGAAAAGATAAGAGCAAGTGGACTTTGGCAAGTGAATGAACTATATAATGCCATCTTGACTGAACAGGAATTTGAACAATTAAAAGGGATTATATCGTGACAGAAAGAAAAAACACCAGCTGCCAACAAGCTATAAATGCCATTGAACTAAGCGAAGCGACCTCACGAACACAATTAAAATATTGTATTAAGGTGAGTAATCTGTGGCAATATAATTCTCAAATCACCAACCCATAAAACCACCTCTGTAAGGATGGCCGGGGTTTAATCCGGGCTGCATGCCTCCATAAGGCGAATATTGCGATTGATAAAAAGGATTGTTGTTTCCGTTAGAATAGTTTATTTGCGCGCCAACCGTAAGGTGGTCAGTTATTTTATATTCGGCACCCACACTCATTCCATAATTATCCAAAGCGTTTTTCTTTTTCAGAAGGTCGGAGTTTGAAATTGTGTTATTACCAAAGGTTTTATACACACTTCCAGAAATAATCAGTCGGTCGGAAACCAGATAATTGCCACGTGCAAACAAAAGTACGTTTGTGTTATTGCCACCCAAACTACCAAATTCAGTTTTGTTTATCCCATTGAAACCTTGTTGAAGTATGCCTCCCACATCCAGTTTAAAACGGGGAGTAACCATATAACTCAGATAGGGAGAAATATAGGTATAAGCGCCCGAATTGTATTTGGAAGCTATAAAACCCATGCCCATATCTATAGAAAAACTCATGCGTTTGTAGTTAAACAAAGAAGCATCTTTTTTGATGGTTTGATGGCTAAAAGAGGTTATGGAATCGGGTTTTGAAACCGATTGTGCCTGTGATTCAACAGAAACCAACAGCAACAAAAACAAAAATGGCGAAACAATTTTATAAAGTTTCATATCAACAGCTACTTTAACAGGATGTAATAACGGTTCTTTTCAATAAATATTATACGCAAAGGTAGTTATAAAAATATTCTGTGGAGGTTAATCCTCAGATTTATTTGAAAAACCTCTTTGGCGTTTTGCTTCATACACCATAATGGCTACCGAATTGGAAACATTCAAAGAATCAATTTGGCCCAACATCGGAATCTTAATAATGGAGTCGGCAGCCTGCAGCCATTTTTCGGAAAGGCCGGTTGCTTCGGTGCCAAAAACCAGGGCGGCGGCTTGGGTAAAATCGGTTTCATGATAAAATACTTCGGTTTGTAAAGCAGCGGCATAAATAGAAATGTGGTTAATCTGCAACCAGCTTATGGCCTCATCAGAAGAGCAGGCAATCACTTGCTGAGTGAAAATACATCCTATGCTTGAGCGGATTACATTGGGATTATAAATATCGGTGTTGGCATCGCACACGATAAGCAGGTGGATGGCTGCAGCATCGCAACTGCGCAAAACTGCACCCAGGTTCCCGGGTTTTTCAACCTGTTCGAGTATCACGATTAAAGGCTTTTTAGGTAAAATAATTTCATGCAATTGGGGATAATGAGTTTTTGCCAAAAGAATAATTCCGCCGCTATCGTCTCTATAAGCCACTTTGCTGAACACTTCGGGGGTGATATAAAACAGATTGCCTTCAGGGCAGGCTTTTTTGCAGGATGCCAGCAAAGTTTCATTGTCGGCTATTTTCTGACAAATAAAAACAGAATCCACCTGAACCCCTGATTGCAGGCAGTGGAATATTTCTTTTTCGCCTTCCACTACCATAAGGCCTTGTTCTTTTCGGGCTGATTGTTTGCGCATCAGCAAAACAATGTTCTTGATTTTAGGATTGCTGAGGCTACTGATGGTTTCAGGGTTATGGTTCATAATGGCGTATCTTGAAAACAAAACTATAAAAAAAAACCGGAAGCAGCGATTGCTTCCGGCAAAATGTGTTTGAATATTTTATGATTGTAGCTTTTTGGCTCTTTTGCGTTTGGCTTTTTTTACAAAATAACGAATGATGTAGAGGCTGATAATCACAATCAACCAAAATGGCCATAAATAAATCATGCCAATAAAAAAGCTTACCAGTCCTTGCCAACCGTAAGAAATGGCTTCTCTAACCTTATAACCAAAAGATTCTTTTTGCATAGGGAGAATTTGTCCCTGTTCGTAAAAAGTCAGATTAATGGTGCTGAGGTCAACTTTGTTATTCAGATATTTCAGTCTGCCTTCAATAGATTCAATCTCTTCCTGAAGCGTTCTGATGTATTGCTGCACATCAAGAATCTCTTCTATCGATTTGGCTTTCTTTAAAATCAGTTCATACTGTTCAAGGGCCTCTCTTTTTGATTTCAAACGTGCCGAAATATCCACGAATTCTTCGGTAACATCATCCGAATTGATCTTTTTATAATCCACAAAAACGGCTTCTTTCAGCAACACATCCACCAACACATCAAAATCGGAGGCTCCAACTCTAATCACCATCATATTAGAGGTTTTGTACTCATCACCCGTTTGATTTTCTGACGATACATAAGCATTGTGTTGTTTGATGATGGCAAGAATTTTGGCTCTCGAAGCATCATATTTTTCAACTTTAAAACTAATATCTGCCGATTTGATAATCTTCTGAGGAATTTTTTCATTTTCTGCTTGTGGCGAATTTTGAGTTCCTTTTTTATCAGCGATACCAGCATTTTTTCCTTCGGCGGCTGCATCTTTGCTGTCTGTAGTTTTTTGAGTTTCTTCAGATGCACTGCTCTGAGGCGTGGATTCGTAAGACACCTGATTTGTTAATCCCAACTTATTGTCTTTTGATTTGTTATGGCAACTGCTCAACTGCGCAGCCGCAATCAGAATAAGAAGGATAGAAACGAAAATAAGACTTTTGTTTTTCATAGCTTTATGATTTTTTGAATGTTTATTTTGATTGAATAGACTATGGATAATTAAATGGCAAAATTCCACAATAAAAGTAACGCTTTTCTTTAAAAAAAGGTGTTTCCGTAAAAAGATGATAATATTTTTCTTTGTTTTTAGTTATTAGTTTTAACTTTGCATCGCAAAGTACTTTTATAAACAGAAAGAATGGAAGAACAAAACGATCATTTAAAAACGCTTACCGAGATTCGTTCACTCATGGAAACCTCAACAAGGTTCCTATCGCTTAGTGGATTATCGGGTGTTTTCGCAGGAAGTTTCGCTTTAATAGGAGCAGCAGCAGCCTATGTTTTTTTAAACCTCGACTTGGGCAGCGACAACTACTTCAACTATATTTTTGCCAACAATAGCTTTAATATTTCAACCCTGATGTTTTTTGTAAGCGATGCAATCTCGGTTTTAATCCTGGCTATATTGTTCGGATTTTATTTCACGGCCCGAAATGCCCGCAAAAAAGGTCAGCCCATCTGGAATCAAACCGTAAAAAAGCTGGTGATAAATCTTTTCATTCCTTTGATTGCCGGAGGCATATTCTGTCTCGCCTTACTATTTCATCATACCGTATATTTAATTGCGCCTTCCATGCTTATCTTTTACGGAATGGCCTTAATTAATGCCTCCAAATTCACTTTCAGCATGGTTCGCTATCTTGGATTAAGCGAAATCATCCTGGGGTTAACTGCTTGTTTCTTTATTGGATACGGTCTTTTGTTCTGGGCTTTGGGTTTTGGTGTATTACACATAATTTACGGTATCGTGATGTATAACAAATACGAAAGATGAGTGCCGATTTCGACATAAACAATCTGAATAAGGTATTCGAAAGCCGCATTCGCCTTGGCGTGATGTCTGTTCTCTGTGTCAATGATGATGCTGATTTCAATACACTTAAAGATCTTCTAAAAGTAACCGATGGAAACCTGGCTAGCCACATCAATGCTTTAGAGAAGGTAAATTATGTTCAGATTTATAAAGAATTTGTCGGAAAGAAAACCAGAACTACCTATAAAATAACCGATGAAGGCAAAAACGCCTTTCAGCAACACCTCTTCTCTTTAGAAAAAATGGTCAACGCCAAAGCAAATTAAAATCTAAAACCAGAAAACACACAATAATTCTAAACCAAACACCAAATATTATAAAAGTTAAACACTCCAAAATCCATACATTATGAAAAAAAATGATTTGCTTCTCTTAATTTCTGTAATCCTCTACAGTAGCTTATTCTATCATCAATCTCTCGGCATCAATTTCCTCTTGTTTTCCATCTCACTCCTTGTTCTTTTAGTGATTCGAAACAAATCTCTCCTAAAAGACACCTCCTGGTACGTAGCAGCCGCCGGAACCATAGTATCAGGTGTTTGTGTAATGCTCTATGGCACCTGGCTATCATTCGCCGCCAACATAGTTTCTCTCAGTCTTGTTTCTGCAATGAGCATCAGCCGTGGTTCCTCCGTCATTTTCGCCGGAATTTACTCCCTTTATTCTTATGCATCTTCCATAGGCTTTATGATCGTCGATTTAATCGAGCGCCGCATGTCAAAAAACAAAGCCCTCGGCAGCAAATTCTGGATTAAACTCTCCATCGGCATCGGCATCTTCGCAATTATCATCCTCTTTTTCTTCCTCTATCAGCAATCCAACCCCCTCTTCAAAGATTTAACCCGCAAAATCAACCTCGATTTCATCTCATGGCCCTGGGTACGTTTCACATTCCTCGGATTCTTATTGTTATACGGCTTTTTCTACAACCGCAATTTCCCTGCATGGTATCGTTGGGACGTCAACATCCCCAAAAACCTCTACGCCCAGTCTTCTCTCGAAAAAGGCAACATCCTCTTCGGCAAAAAGATAAACGAAAACATCGAACGCATGTCAGGTGTCGTCCTCCTCGCCTTACTCAACGTCCTTCTTCTCGTAGTAAACGCCCTCGATATTATCTATTTATGGATAAGCCGCCAACTACCCGAAGGAATGACCCTCTCCGAATACCTTCATCAGGGCACCGGAACCCTCATCACCTCCATCGTCCTCGCCATCGTCATCATCATGTTCTATTTCAGGGGCTATCTCAACTTTTCGTCCAAAAACAAAGCCATCAAATACCTCGCTTACGCCTGGATTCTCCAAAATGCCTTCGTAATCATCTCAACTGGCTACCGTACCCTGTATTACATTCAGAATTACAACCTTACCTACAAACGTCTCGGCGTATATATCTGGCTCGTATTAACACTCATTGGCCTCGTCACCACACTCGTTAAGATTTACCAGAAGAAAACCAACCTCTATCTTTTCAAAGCCAACGGTTGGGCCTTCTACATTGTCCTCGTGTTGTTTGCCTGCCTCAATTGGGATTTGGTCATCACCCGTTTCAACATACAACAATCCAAATCCGTCGACAAAAACTACCTCGTCGAGCTCAATTCCCCCGCCAACCTCCCCGATTTGCTCGTAATGCCCACCGACGACAACGATTATCTCAAAGAATCCAAAGAAAACGATTCATACGACGACTCTTACGAAGATTCCTACAGCGGTTCCCGTTCTTATTACGACCACCTCTTCAACCGTGGCAACTACACCGCCAAACTTCACAAACGTCTCTACGACTTCCTCCAGAATCGCGACGATGTCGGCTGGCAATCATGGAATTATACCGCCTATAAAACCGAAAAAGAAATCTATGCTTTAAGCAACGAAGGCAAAATCCCCAAACTTTTACTTCGCAACGACGAAATCTCCAACCTCGAAGGCCTCAAAAACCTCAAAAACCTCACCTATCTCGATATTTCAGCCAACCAGGTCAAAGGTTTTCTCTGCCTTCAAAATTTCGACAAGCTCACCTACCTCGATGCCTCCTCAAACACCATCTACAACCTTGATAGCATGCCCGTTCTCCCCAACCTTAAAACCTTAAATCTCGCCGATAACGCCATCAACGACTTCTCAAAGATTTCCCAAATGCAAGGTCTCGAAGACTTAAACATCTACAGCAATCCCGGCATCATCGATTTCACCCCCATCGCCTCCATCAAAGGCCTCAAACGCCTCGATATCTCCGGAAACGAAATAAAAAACATCAGTAAAATCTCCAACCTCCGCCAACTCCGCGCCCTCAACATCGGCGGCATGAAAAACCAAAACGCCCTCAAAAACCTTCCCGTTCTTCCACAGCTCGAAGAGATCGACATCTCCAAAAACAACTTCACTTTCAGCGATCTCGACCTCCTCAACACCTTCAAAGATTTCAAAAACCTCAAAACCCTCAATCTTTCGTCAAACAACATCAGCAACCTCTATCTAATCACCACCGTCGAAAACAAAGTCATCAACTTTTTCGTCAGTTGGAAAGCGCAACGCGACATCAGCCCCATCTTTTTACACCTCGAAAACCTCATAATTTCAAACAACAACATCCACAATCTCGATGCTTTGCTCTATTATCCCCAGCTCAAACGCCTCAATTTATCCAACAATTCCCTCTCAACCATCGACGAGCTCGGCCAACTCCCCGCCCTCGAATATCTCAACCTCAACTCCACCAATGTATCCTCTTTCGACACCCTCAAAAATCTCAAAAACCTCAAAGAGCTCAGCATTTCGTCCAATTCTCTCACCGACATTTCCGACCTCTCAGGCATGAAAAGCCTCGAAACCCTCGACATCTCGCACAACGGCATCACCTCCATCGACCGTCTGTCAAAATGCACCAACCTACGCAAACTCATCCTCAACAGCAATCAGGTAGCCGATCTCAGCCCACTCAAATCCCTCAATAAACTCGAGTTCCTCGATCTCCGCAACAACCCCATCCCCGATTTTTCAGTACTTAACGGCATGAAACAACTCAAAGAGCTCAACGTATCCGAAATCAGCCTCGACACCTACAACGCCCTCCGCGAAAACCTCCCCAACACCCGCATCCGTGCGCAGTACATCTATAAAGGCAAATCGCGCTACTAACCTTTAATACTTAGTGCAATGAAAACCAACCTCTTCAAAGTATTATTATACGACTTTCTCATCATAATAATCCTCAACACCGTCCTCTATTTTCTCCTTGCCCTCATTTTCCACGACAGTATGATTTCCCTCCGTCGCACCGACGAATTTCTCATCATGTCCATAGTCGAAATATTAGCCCTAATCTTCTTCGCCATCATGTACATGGTCACATTTTTCTTACCCTTATTCTACATCCAGAAGCTTCACATTCAAAACCACACACCGGCGGAACTCTTCCGTCGGTTCATGCCCTTAGTCACCCTCATCGCCACCATTCCGTCCCTCTTCATCCTCGCCATTGGCAACCAATCCCACGGAATCAACGGCGAAGCCTGGCTCAACCTATGGCTCGTTTACAGCATCTCCTACACCGGCCTCATCTCCTTCGTCTATCTCGTCAAATCCCCCAAACAATAGCATGAAGTAATATTCAATTTGCTTTATGGATAAATACATGTCCTCCAAACCATTTACCCATAAACCATAATGTCTTTAATAACCAACCAATCCTACCAATTGCAAACCCTGTTATAGCCCCTTTTTAAGGGGTTGGGGTTAAAATATCATCAAACAATTTACCCATAAACCATAATGTCTGTAATAACCAACCAATCCTACCAATTGCACACCCTGTTATGGCCCCTTTTTAAGGGGTTGGGGTTAAAAAATCAGTAAACCATTTACCCATAAACCATAATGTCTTTAATAACCAACCAATCCTACCAATTGCAAACCCTGTTATAGCCCCTTTTTAAGGGGTTGGGGTTAAAATATCAACAAAATAACCAAAAAAATATCCAAAAATCCTTAATCACTTAATCACCAATCAAACTAATGAAACCCAGCCTTCTCCTCCTCCTCCTTCTCCTTTTTGCTATCGCGATGGGCTACCTCGAAAGCGCCGTAGTCGTTTACATCCGCGCCCTCTACTACCCCCAAGGCTTCCTTTTCCCCCTCAAACTCATCTCCCGACAAATCATGTTCACCGAAATGGGCCGCGAACTCGCCACCATCATCATGCTTCTCACCGTCGCCATCCTCACAGGCAAAAACTCCATCACACGCTTCGCCTTTTTCCTCTTCGCCTTCGCCATTTGGGACATATTTTACTACGTATTTCTCTACCTCATCCTGGGCTGGCCCCAAACCTTCCTCACCTGGGATCTCCTTTTCTTCATTCCCACCGTATGGACGGGCCCCGTCATCGCCCCCCTCATCAACTGCATCATCATGATAGCCATCTCCCTCATCATCATCATTCATCAATACCAACCCAACACAGGCAAAATCCTACCCAACCCTCCATTTTGCACAGGATGGCTCGTTTGGAGCCTGCTCATCCTCGGTTCCGTCCTCATCTTCATCGCTTACATACAAGAATACACCCAATACATCCTGCATCAATACACCCTCACCCAACTCCTAAGCCCAAACCATCCCCCTCAGATGCTTTCCTACGTCCTCGCCTTCGTTCCACAACATTTCCCCTGGTTTCTATTCCTGCTCGGCATCAAAATTCATCTGTGGGCACTTGGTTTGATGCTAAAGCGCAACTACAACATCTCCATAAAAGTCTTAAAAAAATATCTATAAGATAATGAAGTCTTTATTAAGATAAGACCGCAAACACATATAGAATCTGTAACTAACATAGGTATCGATTCATCGGTATACAAAAGCGAAAGACAGGTGGACAAAAGCGAAAGACACTAATGTAAACACGAAAGACAGCTATACAAAAGCGAAAGACAGGTGTGCAAAGGCGAAAGACAGCTATACAAAATCGAAAGACACATATACAACGTCGAAAGACACAACTACAAAAACGTAAGATACCATTACAACGATAAAAGAAACATGAAAACCGACTATAGCTTCCTACTACAAAGTTAAGCAATAATACCAAACATCAATTACAATAAACACAAAGATGATAGTCGCTTACTTAAAGAATATAAAATTAAAAAAACCGAAAAAAGATAAAAAAATAAAAATAAAATGATGAAGTTGTAAAGCGATGTAATACAGCTTAATAAAAAAGGATAAAAAAATAAAACAAAAAAAAAGTTACTAAAATTTGGAAAATAAAAAATTTATTTGCTAATTTCGCTTTTTAAAAAAGATTATTCACTAAAAAATCTCGAAATTATGACAATTAAAATCATTTTAGTCGGTCGCTTCTCAGGAGCATTAAAACTTATTTACGATGATAACAAAGAAGAAATCATAGCTTTTGACGAAGACTTCGATGACCCATTCGAAACCGAAATTTGGGAACCCCTCATCGCCGAAGCCAACAACATCATCGATACCTCTGGCCTTAGAGGCATCAATAAAGAAGACACACAACGCCGCAACGATTACATGGATGCCGAACTTCCTATTCTTGATGAGTTAGAATACAAAATCAAGGCCTGTCGCCGTGCCGGAACCATCACCGCACTCCTGTCAACCTTTGCTTTATCAGCATTCAAAAAATGTATTCCACCTCATAAAATTGATGTATTCCACGAATGCTTTTTATGGACAATGTCGAAAGTCAACGAAAACAAAGCTGCTTTAATTGCAAAAGGCTTCACCCAGGATAAAATCGATGCCATCAAAGATAACCATGATAAAGCAATGGAAATTCAGGGAAATAAAGACGAACTAAAAGACGATATTTCCGAACTCTCCGAATCCAATCAAAAAGTAATCGACGATGTAATGACTGTCAACAAATCCGTCATGGCAGTTATAAAAGCCTATGCAAAATCCATCGGCGACAAAGAATTAGAAAAAAAGGTCACCGTCAATGCCATCCTATCCACCCTGCGTCCAACCCCCGAAAAAAAACCCAGAGTCCGCAACATCAAGCCAGGCCGCGAAATCATTCTCCGTACCGATATGAACCCCAAAAACGTACTACAACTCCTCCTCCTCACCGATACCATAGTTAAAATTGGATTAACCAAACTAAAAACCGAAGAAGTAACCGTAGGCAAAGAACTTACTTTAGATGAACAAATTGAAGTAAAAACCTCCCAGATACCCGGTTCAGGCAAATACGTAAAACTAAAAAACCTCGATTTAAACAACAAAGCCAAAATAAGAGTCTTCGAAGTAAAAATAGTAGGAAGCTAAATCAATGAATAATTAACAATTGATAATTAATAATTATTGCTTTACAGCATTTTCCTATAAGCAATAATTGATTAAAAAAAAATGCCTAACGAATTATCGTTAGGCATTTCTTATTATTCCCTATTCCTTATCGAATCCATTTCGAAAAATAATTCTTCATAATAAATTCAAAAACGAATGTATATATTCTATTCAGAATCAAGAATAATTTCTGAAAGAAATCTGTGCATCTGTGGCGTTTTTTTTAGATATTTCACTTTTCAGAGTGTACTTATTATTCCCTATTCCCTACTCTGTGGTTTTCGGCCCATAACTCCCCTCATAAGCAATCCCACTCTTAGCCAATTCAAGCTTCACCTCGTCAGCATTATACTTCCAAACCTTCCCGTCCTTGGTTCTAACAAAAGCAACATACGAAACGCAAACCAAATACTCGCTCACCTCGTCCAAATCAGCCCCCCACGACCAATACTCATTAAACTTAAAATCCCCTTTCACATCCTTACAAGTGAAATTCCGCAACGTTTTCAGGTGTCGTCCAAACACATCATACATCACATGATGAATCTCGTAAGCCACAATACTATCCGTAGCCGTTAAATCCCCGTTAGGCTTAAAATAATACTTCTGATCAAAAAAAGTCGATAGCCCTATGTCTTTCAACTGCAACGGACAACCCGTTACATTCAACGTAAACCAATTCCGCGTCAACGTCGAACCCATGTTCACCTTATAATCATTCCCCACATCAGTCATCACCGACCCGCCACTACTTTTTGATGTATTATACTGCCCAAAAACACCATACACCATCAAAAAACATAAAACAAAAACCAACAAAACACCTTTTTTCATAATAAATAAATTTTAAAACTTAAACAATCAACACTTAATACTTTTAACTTGCACCTTTCACCTTGCACCTTTCCACTTGCACCTGGAAACTAGCACAAAGATACTCACTTTCCTCCAATCCCAAGCCCATAATTCCGTATCACATCCAGCTCTTCGGCCGAAAAAATCCCGGCCTTAAACAAATTCATATACTCATCGCTCACCGACTGCCCAAAAACCATCAAATCATCCGTATTAACAGTAACCCGTATCCCCTTATCAAACAATTTCCTAACAGGATGCTTATCCAACGCTTCCACCCTACACAACATCACATTACTTGTAGGGCAAACATTCAACACAATATCATTAGCCCTGATAAAATGCATCACCTCCTGCGAATCCCCAACGGCAATACCATGCTGAACCTCTTCCAACTCCAACAAATCAATCACCGCCCTCACCGATTCCGCGCTTCCATATTCCCCGGCATGCGCGCAAAGCTTCATTTGATGCTCCTTAGCACGTTTATAAAGCGGAACAAACCTTCTGTTATCGCCATACAACTCATCGCCATACAAATCAATCGCCTCAAAATACCCCGTCTCCATCAAAGCCCCAACTTCCCTTTCAATCAAATCAAATCTATGCGTCCTATCCATCCCCAACTGCGCAATAAACCTGATATCAGGTGCCGTTTCAAGCCTCACCTGCTCAATAACTCCAATCATATCTCTTTCTTTATCAGGAAAACTATGATAAAACCTCGAATCAATACTCATTTGCAACACCTCCACCCCATCATCAATCGCCTGCCTAAAAGCAGCCTTCAACATAAAGTGAAAGAAACCCTCCATAGGAAACAAATCCTTAAAAACATCGTCCAAATAATTCTCAAAAACATCAAACCTTTCCATCCGTGCAGGAGGTTTAATCACTTTCCTTCCAATATAATTCTCAAGCACTTCAACTCGCGAGCCCAACATAGAATGATTATGCAAATCACTTTTATGAATGCGTTTCAAAGCATCATAATCATGTTCTTCAAGAGCTTTTTTAAATTCGGTTTTATTCATAAGATAAAATTGATGCTCCAAATTTCGTGATAATTTATGATTTAGAAGAATGAGCCGCAAAATATTTTCACCGTAATGCCGCCAACAATAAAAACAAACATCCTTCCACTCTAATAAAAGCAAAACAGGCTGCCCGATATTACTCAGGCAGCCTGTTTCATAAAGGTTTAATAATGTCTATTACTTTGTTTTCACAAATTTCTTGGTAATAACGCGGTTTTGCTCATCAATCAACGAATAGAAATAAAGTCCGTTACTCAAACCACTTCCATCAAAAGCAAAATAACTTTCACCCGCGCCTGCGTTCAATACCTCATTGTAAACTTCATTGCCAACCATGTCCATTACTTTCAGTGTTACGTTCTGAGCACCCTCAGTATAGCACCCGATTTTCACAGTGTTATTAAATGGATTGGGTTTAGCTTCTCTGATACCGAACCCATTAAAAGCTCTTTCAGTAACGCCCCATCCGGCAGGGTGAACCCAGATAATCAAAGGCATTCCGCTATTGTAGTTCGATTGAACCAACACAGCCGATCCTAAAATAGTAGCATAAACATCTACGATAACGTCCACAGGATAAAACCCGGGAGCCGAAGTAACGCTCGAACCGCTCACCCAAACGCATCTTGATTCTGTTCCAACAAATTCGCAATTACTAGGAGTACAAGTATAAGCCAACCATGAAGGAGCATTGTTTAAACTTTTTACAGTAATATGATGAAGGTTGATATGACCCATCGTTCCAACACTTGCAGTATCAGGAGCAATTACGGTTAAGGTTAAACCAACAGCTTCATTTTCCCATACTTCAAGTGTGTCAGGAACCATTTCCCCATTACCTTCAGGGTCTGTTACCAATGGATCTGGGGTACATTGTCCGAATGCAATTCCGGTATAAAACACAAACATAATACAAGCGACAAAATAGTGTAAAGATTTTTTCATAAGGATATTTTTATTAATTTTGGGCAAAGTTAGTAAAAATGCCCAACTTAATGCTTATTTTTGCTTGTTTTTTTAAAATATATAAAAATGTCAACACAGAAAGTGATTGTTAAAAAGCTCACACTAGAAGAGATTCTTGTGAAAGATATCCTTGAATGGCCCATCGCGACCAAAGAAGCATCTGTTTTCGAATGGTATTATGAAACTCAGGAAGAATGCCTGATAATCGAAGGAGAAGTGATGATAGATACCCCCGAAATAATTTATTATATCCGTAAAGGCGATTTCGTAATCTTTCCTAAAGGGCTGAAATGTACGTGGTATATAAAGGAAGCTGTTAGTAAACATTACCGCTTCAGTTAATCATCCAACATGAACGGAACTATATTTAAAACAACCGGTAATAGATATTCGGTCAGAGATAATAATGGCAACTATGTCGATTGTACCCTCAAAGGTCAATACCGTATCAAGGGACTAAAAGCCACCAACCCCATAGCTGTAGGCGATTCAATAGAGTTCGAATTTCAATTGAACGAAAATATTGGCATCATCAATAAGATCAATCCACGCAAAAACTATATAGTTCGTAAATCAAAAAAGCTATCAAAGCAAATTCATATCATTGCCGCCAATATTGATATGGCTTATCTGGTAATTACCTTAGCCAAACCCCGCACATCCATGGGTTTCATCGATCGTTTTCTGGTCACTGCCGAAGCCTATCATATCCCCGCCACTTTAGTATTTAACAAAGTTGATATTTATGATGATGCCCGGATGCAAACCCTGCTTGACCTGAAACAAATTTACGAAAACATTGGCTACAATTGCCTGATAGTTTCAGCCATTCGAGGCGACAATATAGACGAGCTCAATCATCAGTTAAAAGAGAAAGTAGTGCTGTTTTCCGGTCATTCAGGAGTCGGAAAAAGCGCCCTAATCAACGCCATAGATCCAAAACTTAACCGCAAAACCGGCGAAATATCCGAAATGTTTTCGAAAGGCAAACATACCACCACCTTCACAGAAATGCTCTGCCTGCACAATGGTGGATTTATTATAGATACCCCCGGAATAAAAGAGTTCGGCCTCATTGATTTTAAAAAAGAAGACCTCACACACTACTTCCCCGAGATGTTTGCACTACTTCCCCAGTGTAAGTTCTATAATTGCACACATATCAGCGAACCCGAATGTGCTGTAAAACCAGCCGTAGAAAGAGGAGAAATAAGCATGTCGCGCTACAAAAGCTACCTAAGCATTTTTTACGGAGAAGACATTGATATCAACGAATGGGAATAAAAAAGCCGTTTTCAATAAAGAAAACGGCTTGGTTGTTGTTCCGCCAGAACACCACCAATGGAGTCCAACACCCTTAAAATCTACTATTTCTTAAACCAAAATTTTGACACTGTAATAACATTTGTAAGAACAAATTTATTTTTTACTTCATTTATTATTTTTTGTAATTTTGCATTAATATTATTTTATGGCAAAAAGCAACGACAATTTTTCCGACATTATACTAACTATCATTTTATTTTTTGGTGGGTTATGGTTACTCAATAAAATACTAAAACAAAAGAAAAACATAGTTGGTATTTTTGGCTTTAAATACATAAGAGATTTAAACGATTATGTTGATAGAAATGGAAATAAATATTTTTATAACGACCTCAAAAGTTTTACAAATGATGAAATAGGTATAATTATACGAAAGATGATTATTCCTGCCAGGGAAACAAACACACTTATAAAACCATTATTTAAACCATTACAAGGAACAATTATTACAGCAGAACTTACTTACAATCATTTTAGAATATTTTTATACAGGTTAAACGCTACTGACTATATGCTTGTTAGTGTATTTAAAAAGAAAACCAATGAAACGCCACAATCAGAAATTAATAAAGCAGAACAACGTATCAGGGAATTTATCAGCCGATAAAACCAATAACGAATCCCAATTTAACGAGTTTATTCGTAATTGTTTAGACAACCGAGAAGCAATAAACAGTTACATAAATGCCGCACTTGGTAGTGGAGATACCAGAACCGAAGCCATTGGCCAACTCCATTCTTTTGGAATATACCTTAAAAACATTAAGCATTAACAACCAAAATTTTACCACTGTAATAACATTTGTTATAACCAAACTACTTTTTGCCGTTTGTCTTTACAATCCAGCTTATGTAATCTTTATTGTAAATTAAGTATGGTAGGTAACTTTTATAGCTACTAAGCATTGAAGCATAAATTTCACTATCCAATGCTTTTTGTAATAACTCGTCATAAGTAACCGATCCGTTAACTTTGCATGATGCACAATTGCCATCCATCAGAACCGGAACCCGCGACAATTTTTCTTTGTAGAAATAATAAATAAAAACCGTTTTTTTTGCAGTGTCCAGGACACACAAATTTTCTTCATACTTCTTATATTGTGCAAAGGTATTTGCACAAATATAGCCAGGTTTATTTGCAGCCAGGTAAGCAATAATTTTATTATAGTCAGCTTGTGGCTCATGGCCGCTTACTATATTTAATAAGTCGGTAGCGTTATCAATCGCATTTTCGACTTGTTGTCCGGTAGTTTGTGCAAAGCCAAACAACGGAACAAATAACATGGCAAACATTAGTTTTTTCATAATTTTATTTTTTGGTTTCTAATAACTTAATTATCTTGTCTTTTGATTTAATTTCATTTTTCAAACCCTCGTTTTCCACCTCCAATAATCTAACCTTATGCACGCAGTCGTGAAGTTGTAAGTTTATATTATTATTGTCGCCGTTGGTATTGGCATAAATAACCTTATTATCACTTACAACATTTCTGCCAGTTTCATCAAAAAAATAGCTTACAGGAGCCTTTAATATTTTTGCCAGTATTGTAAGAGTTGACACTTTGAAGTCATCTTTGGCCATTGCCTGCCGAAATCCGGTCAAACTCATACCTACTTTTTCAGCTAACTCTTTTTCTGTAATTTTGAGTTTTTTTCTCAATTCTGTTA
>CAYYQJ010000004.1:0-21359 GCA_964473775.1 uncultured Bacteroidales bacterium
TCTTTTTAACAGCAACAGTGTTAGTTAGCAGTGTCCACTCAGTATCAACTGATGTAGGCCATCCCCATCCTGATTTATAAAGGTTCACTTTTGTAAAAATATTTAATTGAAAATTATGAAAATCTGCATCTTTTGATGGAATAAAGTCTTTTGCCATGTTTTGTTAATTTAAAAGAATTATAGTATTAATGTTTTGATGTACATTTGTACCAATAAACTGTATTAATAAAGTACAAAGGTAATCCGTTTTTTTGAGATAATTACTAATAAAAATAAAAGTTTTCAACAAAACTATGCGGGATTGTCAACAATGGGTGCTAATCAGCTTAATTATAACAATATACATTGCACCCAAAAAAGAAAGTTTTTTATGATAATCTGCCTTATTCTGATATTTATTGCAATATAATCCGCTTTGCTTACATAATAAATAATGATGTGCAGCATAACATTCAATATGTCCGACTGATGTTTGATGCCATCTAATTAAACATTTGGGGCTTCTTCTTTATATTTTGGATTGGTGAGCCTAAAGATAATATGAGCGCCCTGTGATATAATGTCGCTGGGACTAACTTCCGTCCGTAGGAGTCGGAAGCCCGTCTTTACGGGACGGGAGGCCATCCGCTGTTGGTGGGAGGCCGTGTGTAGCAGCCGAAAGCCCATCTTTTATAATGAATGCCCATGCGCAGCTCGCGGGAGGCCATGTATGGCGCACGGGAGTATATCTGTATCGGACGGGCGATGGCATGATACTCACGGGAGCCCGTTTGATGCCGACGGAAATTCGACCCGGACGGACGGAAGATTATGCCAGAGACATTACATGTAATTTAAAACTCAGGGCAGCTTATTTCTTATAGCCGGAAGTTTGTCTGATTCGTATGATATTACATTATAATAAGACTGTTGCAACTTAATAGTGGAATAAAATAAGCCCGAGATATTTTTTGTCTTATCATGCTGAGTTAAGTTTCCGTAATTTATTATTGAGTTGGGATGATGGTTGTGGAAATCTAAATGGGGATACGAATTATCATATAACTATTGGGTATTATGTATTTTATGGGCGAATATTTTATGCTCATGAAAATATTTTAGTTTTTAATTTGTAATAAACCTCACGATAAATTAATATTAACAACATTTTTTATATTAAAAACTAATGATAAAATAAAAGTTACAATTTAATAAATATCATTATTTTTTTGGGCTGCGCTTAAAAATGTATATTATTTTTGCTATCTGAAATTTCAAATTAAAAAACAAACGTTTAATCATCCAATTATGAAAAAAAAATTATTCTCAATTATTATTTGCCTTGCCTTAATGGCAGGCGTTTTTATCAGCAAGAATTCTTTTGCACAAACTGCCGGAGTGATGTCCTTTACAGTTAGTCCTGTTTCTAAATCCACCACTTATGGTACCAGCCATTGTGTTGCTATTTGGGTTGAATCAGCTTCGGGCACATTTGTAAAAACCAGAGTTAGATTGGCCACATCAGGTAATGCCAGCGCACATTTATTGCAATGGAAAGCAAAATCAACATCAAGTATTGTGGATGCACAAACAGGTGCTACAGTAACTTCCTATGCAACACCTCTAACTTATACCTGGCAAGGAAATGATTTAACAGGAACTACTCCTTATAATCTTTTGCCTGATGGTAATTACAAAGCATGGTGTGAATATGCCTGGGGTTCTTCAACAACCTTAGGAACAGGAAGAGATACTTGTTCTATTTCTTTTGTAAAAGGACCTGCCTTGTATTCAAACGGCCCTGCAACTGCAACAGACTTTACTGGAATTACTGTTACCTGGACACCAGCAGCACAAAACACTACTGCAACATCCGCATTAGCATCTAATACATATTGCACAGGCGCAAGTGTAAGTGTTCCGTTTACAAAAACAGGTACTACCACCGTTTATGCCAATAATGTTTGGACTGCACAATTATCAAATGCTTCTGGAAGTTTTGCTTCGCCAGTTACTATCGGAACTCTAAGCGGTGCTACTACAGGAACTATAGCAGCAACCATCCCTGGCGGAACAACTCCGGGAACAGGATATAGAATCAGAGTTATTGGATCCCAACCTGCAACTCTGGGAACAGATAATAATACCAATATTACTATTTCGGCTCCTCCAACAGCTCCGGTTGTTGGTACAATTACTCAGCCAAGTTGTACAGTTTCTACAGGAAGTGTTGATTTAACCGGCTTACCTGCATCAGGAAACTGGACATTAAACCCAGGAAATATTACCGGATCAGGATCAAGTTATACTGTTTCAAATCTGCCTACCGGAACCACCACTTATACTGTAACCACAGGCTGTGCTTCACCGGCTTCATCCAGCGTGGTTATCACTGCTGCACCAGCAGTTCCTACAGCACCTGCAGTGGGAACTATTAGTCAACCTACATGTACTGTTGCAACAGGAAGTGTAATTCTGACAGGTTTACCTAGCGGAAGTTGGACTATTAATCCTGGAAATATCGTAGGCAACACTTCTACTACAACTATTGATAATCTTGCTACAGGAACTTATAATTATACAGTAACAAATGCTGCAACATGTACTTCGGTTGCATCAGCCAATGTGGTTGTTATTGCGCAGCCAAGTATTCCTTCAGCACCAACAGTAGGAACCATAACCCAGCCAACTTGTGTTGTAAACACAGGAAGTGCAGTATTAGATGGTTTGCCTAGTGGAAACTGGACTATTAATCCAGGCAATATTACGGGAAGTAGCGCAAGTGCAACTATACCAAATCTTGCTACAGGCACCTACAACTTCACAGTTACAAATGCTGCATCATGTATTTCAGTTGCTTCAGGAGATGTTGTTGTAAATACTGCTCCTTTACCACCAACTACCCCAACTGTAGGCACAATCACACAACCTACATGCGTAGTGGCATCGGGCGAAGTTATATTAACAGATTTACCTATCGATAGCTGGACAATTAACCCTGGCAATCATACTGGTAGTACTTCCAGTCTAAACTTAACAGGACTTGCATCAGGCACTTATAATTTTACAGTAACTGATGTTCATGGATGTACATCCAATTTAACCGCAGATGTAATAATTAATGTGGCTCCTGTTGTACCAAATGCACCAACAGCAGGTTCAATAATACAGCCTACATGTACAGTTCAAACAGGAACAATTAATGTAATTGATTTGCCTGCAGGAAGTTGGACACTTAATCCTTATGGAATATCCGGAACCGGAACAACCTTTACATTTTCAGGAATAGGAACCGGAACCTATTCTTGTTCAGTAACCAACTCTGATGGATGTCATTCAGTTATGTCAGCAGATTTTGTTATTGATCCAGCACCTGTTGTGCCTGATGCTCCTATTGCAGGCAATGTAACTCAACCAACATGCACTTTATTAACTGGCAGCGTTGATTTAACAGGACTTCCTTCAGGAAACTGGATAATATTACCAGCCAATATTTCAGGTAATAGTACAAATACTACTATTAGCAATCTTACACCAGGAGAATATTATTATACTGTTACTAATACATCAAACTGTACTTCAGACACCTCTTTTCATATAATAATTAATAATCCACCTAGTATTCCAACAACTCCAAGTATTGTTCTTAATTTAGGAACTCTTATTTCAGATGCAGCCACAGGAAATCAATGGTACGAATTATCAACCGGAATTATAACCGGAGCTACAAACGCAGATTTCACTCCAACAGAAAGCGGAAATTATTTTGTAATTGTGACCGATGGTTCATGTTTTTCAGATTCTTCAAATATTGTACAAATTACAATGGTTGGTGTTGAATCAAATAAAAACAATAATGCTATTATGGTATATCCTAATCCGGTTTCTAATGAATTATTTATTACTGCCAATGGAAATGATAATGTAGGTTTTGAAATATTAAATGCAATGGGTCGGATTGTTTACAAAGGTAGTTTGGTAAATAAAACAATGGTAGAAACATCAGCATTTGCAAATGGTGTTTATGTGATAAAACTCGACAACGGAAAAACATTTGAATTTAAAAAGATTATAAAGCAATAACCGCTTTAAAATTAGTTTTTGAACCGCAATATCTATTAAAAGGATATTGCGGTTTTTTTATTCTCAGAACTTCATTGTAGCAGGATTTTCAAGGTAATATTGCCCCCAGCAAATCTAATCAAATTACATCAGGCTCTCCAAAAACTTATCCTTCCAGGCTTCAAATGAATAGTTTTCTACTACCGTTGTCCGCCCTGCCTTGCCTATGCTTTGGCGCAGTTCGGGATAATCAATCAGCATGGAAAGTATAGTTATCCATTCCTTTTCATTTGCAGCCAGAAATCCGTTGGTTCCATCCTGAATAATTTCTTTGTTCACTCCCACCGGCGACATAATGGCAGGGATTTCGAGTGCCATATATTGCAAACCCTTGAAGCCGCATTTGCCCTTAGCCCAATCGTCATCAGGGAGAGGCATGATGCCTATATCTATTTCAGACAGGTCGTCGATTTCGGTTTCTTTGTTCCATTTACAAAAATGCACATCAATTTCGTTGGTGGGATAATTGATATCAGAAATCAGCTTTATGTAGATTCTATCAGGATATTTTTCGGAAATTTGTTTCAAAAAGCCAATGGCAAGGCCAAAATGTTTCATGGTAGTTCCCGAACCTGTCCAGCCAATGCATATTTTATTGTGTTTATGAACAGGTGTTTTTCGCTGAAAACTTTGGGTATCTATGGTAGTTGGAATAATTTTTACATCAGGATTAAATGCAGAAGCATAAGCCGCCAAATATTGATTTCCAACAATAGCCCTATCGGCCAGATGCAGAATATCGGCGGTTTTGGATGGCCTTTTCATCCAGCGAAGATTGCGGTTTCCTTCCGAGACATCCATCAGCCAGATGGCATCATCAAAATCAAGTATTATGCGGGCTCCTTTGCTTTTCAGCCTTCGTTCGAACCAGGCAGAACCAAACATAACTGCTTCGCGATATATAAAAATCAAATCGAAATCAGAGCTTCTTTGCAAATCTTTCAGGCGGATTTTTATGCTTTTGAAAAAGATGCGAAGTTTGCGAAAATAATTGCCTTTACTATAAAAGCAAATATCGTCTTTTTCGTTTAAGAGATAAGAAATTTCGAAAGTAAATCCATTTTGGAGCAGAAAATCAAGATATTGTTCAAAGCGAAACCTTTGTCCTGGCGATCTGCCCGGCCGGTGAGCAACCAGAAACAATATTTTATTCAAAGCATTAGGTTTTTGTTACAAACTTTTCAATATAGAATCAAAAATCAACCTACCATCGGTGTTGGCTAATTCTTTGTCGCTGGCTCTTTCGGGATGTGGCATCATGCCAAAAACATTGCGTTTTTTGTTGCAGATTCCGGCTATATTATCCAATGAACCATTGGGGTTTGAACCTTCATCTACCACACCAAGAGGAGAACAATAACGAAACAAAATCTGATCGTTTTTGGTTAAATCTTTGATGGTTTTTTCGTCAGCATAATAACGACCTTCGCCATGGGCAATAGGAATTTTTAATGCTTTTGATGCATCCAGATGTTTTGTAAGCATGCTTTTGGCTGTGGCAGGTTTGATGTAGGTGTTTTTGCAAATAAATTGCTGATTGTTGTTGTGCAATAAAGCGCCCGGCAACAGATGGGCTTCGCATAGAATCTGAAACCCATTACAGATTCCCATCAGGAAACCGCCTTTATTGGCAAATTCAACCACATTTTCCATGATGGGCGAAAAGCGGGCAATAGCCCCCGAACGAAGATAATCGCCATAAGAAAATCCGCCCGGAAGAAATATAAAATCGCATCCCTGCAAGTCTTTTTCTTTGTGCCATAATGGAACAACCTCTTGTTTCACAATTTTTTTCAACACATACAAAAGGTCGTGATCGCAATTGGACCCGGGGAAAATTAAAACACCAAATTTCATAAAAGCATTATTTTATGAAGCAAAGATAAACGGTTTCGGGAAAACGGAAGCGAATAATATTGAAAAATGTGTCTTTTTGATGATGTTAGGGATAATTGCAAAAGGAAAATTTCACCTTTATCATTCCAATTAAATTAAGTTTCCGAACTTTGCATAAAAACTGTATTATCGAAATACCAAATTATTTTATTGATGTGCTATACTATTGAATTTCTGGAACGCCGAATGGATAAATATGATGCCCGGTATAAAGAAGTATTACCTACCGACCACATTGAGCAAATTAAAACTGGCGAATTACCCTTATTCTATTTTGTTAGTGGTTTTTCTCATCCACAGCTACCTATTGTGAAACATGATGGTATTTTTTTTTATGAATGGGGGCTTATTCCTTTTTGGATAAAAGATCATTTTTCGTCAAAAGACATACAAAATAAAACCCTCAATGCTGTGGGAGAAACTGTTTTCGAAAAACCTTCATTCCGTAAAAGTATAATTTCAAAACGATGTTTAATAGGCATAAATGGCTTTTACGAATGGCGTGAGTTTAACAAACAGAAATATCCGTATCTGATAAAAACCAAAAGTTATGAGATGTTTTCGTTAGGGTGCCTATATGAGCACTGGGTTGATATCAGTAGTGGCGAAATCAGAAACACTTTTAGCATAATTACAACTCCAGCCAACCCATTAATGGAGAGAATCCATAATGTAAAAAAGCGTATGCCTTTAATTCTTAAAAGGGAAGATGAAGGAAAATGGATAGATCCCCACCTGAAAAAGGAAGAAATACAAAAACTAATAATGCCTTATGACGAGGCTGACATGACAGCTTATACGATTTCCAAAAAAGCCAACAGTACAGCAAATAATCGTAATGTTCCTGAAATTATTGAAAAGTTTGAATATCCAGAATTGAATATTTTGGCAGATTAACCTCTTTTCTAAAATCTCGGAAACAATGCTACATTCTTTTAATTATTCCGTATTTAAAGAAACAGTTGTAGTACTATAGGATAACTTAACCAGTTTCCATGTGCTTATCAAATCTCAGGCTTTAATAATAAGTGCTTTTGATTTTTTGTCTAATTTTGTAGATTAAAATATTCTTCAGGTTTTAGTTTAAACCTGCCTATTTAAAAACAGAACTACTTTATTTTAGTCATTTTGATGTATAATAAAAAAACATGAGGAGAATCCCAATACCATTGAACGGCCTACCAAAGTTTGGTTATAGAATTTTAAAATGGAGCGTTAATTATTATTTATTCAATAAAACTTCGCCATTGATTTGTGGGATTCATGTAACTGATGTTTGTAATTTACGATGCGAAATGTGTGGGGTCTGGAAAAAAGACCAGAAGGAAACACTAGATATAGAACTTTATAAAAAAACAATACTCGATTTATCAAAAAGTTGCTGTTATCTAAGCTTATGCGGAGGAGAACCTTTGGCAGTTAGTGATATTTTCGAAAGGATTCATTTTGCAAAAAAACACATACCTTTGGTACGTATTGTTACCAATGGATTTATTGTTAATGAACAGATGGCTATCAAACTCGGTGAATCAAAAATAAATGAAATATCAATCAGCATTGATGGGTTTAAAGACATTCATGATACCTTTCGTGGCAGAGAAGGCTCTTTTGATAAAGCAGTATCTGCCATAGGATTTCTTAAAAAACATGCGCCAAGGGCAAATATTGTTGTGAGCACCATCATTGCGCCCTGGAATATTAAACAACTGCCTCTTTTTATCGACTTTATTGAATCGTTAGATGTTCAACACAATTTTCAGGCAATTGGCCATATTTTTGAAAAAGTGGATAATCCTGCTTATGCAGGACCTGATTTTGATGAAAATGATCTTACATTGCTGATGAAAAAAATACACTCGAAAAAGAATGTAGTTAATAGTAAATATTATCTTTCAAAAATTCCGGATTACTTTCTGAAAAGAAAAGATTTTGTTTCAATAAACGAAAAACGTTGCCTTTTACCCAATTATTTTATAGAAATTAAGCCAGATAAAAGCTTGTACATTTGTGGAATTGTGTTCGACACAGGCAAAGCATTCGATCTGGAAAAGGGGCTATCGAATGTTTTGAAAAGTAAAGAGTTCAAGGATGAACAAAAGAAATTAGAAGCCTGCAAACTCTGCGAGAAGGCTATGTATGTTTGTTATTTAGAGCCACGTGTTTCTTTTCCTTTTGATAAATTTATCAAATATCACTAAGCATTTTTGAAAACGGTTTTATTGGTTAATTGTCCGTAATAATGAAAAAAGCAAACTATCGATACTGTAATAAATACAAAATCGACGATAGCGGTTATTCTGCTATTTCCGAAGAAAATTAATGTAATGAATAAAAAGTTCAATATTATTAAATTGAAACTTAGGGGCAACTGAAATAAAAACAAAGCTTTCTTTTTAATGAGAGATAGGAAAATTGCAAATATTGCAAAGCTGAAGCAAATATTAAATCCTACTACATTGTAATTTGCACAGAACATAATAAGTGGAATAATTAAAAACATAGTAGCTTTAAAGAATTTGTTTTTTTCCAGTTTCCATTTGGCCATCAGAAGCATGATAAAATTTGAAATTATCAGTGAAATTAAAAGGGACACAAAAGGAAATTTGTGAAATGCTCCGAAGATTTTGTTGGGAAAAATAATAAAGATATAACGTGGATTCTCAAAATAGAAATTCAGTACTCTAATAAAGGAAGGATAGTTGGGATGGGCATCGTAAGTTTCCTTAATAAATTTGTCAGGATGAATATCACCATCTATACAATTCTTATTATTCGATTCGTAAATTTCATAGGTATGATTTGTTGAAATAAATATAGGCTTGTTGAAATAAATATAATTTTTATCATTCAGTTTAAAACAGGGTGCCTGAAGCATATTATCCAAACGGGTTATAATTTGCCTTGATGTAGCAATAAAAAAGTCTTTTTTTTGCAAATTGCTAAGGTGAGTATCACTTATGATATTACACGACCTATTGATAAATATAGAAAATTGAGGAGCATGAAATTTTTTTTTATTTAAGGCTTTTAATGTCGAATCGAATTGATTACTGGTTTTCTGTTTTTCAACAATTGCCAAAATATTCTTCATTTTCAGATTGTCTTCCTGAATTTCCTTTTTTGATAGATTTGATTTTTGAATGATGCCTTCGTTAAGATTAGTATAAATTATCCAGGGTAAAAACGAAACTAAAAATGCAGTAAATACTATCATCATCTTTTTTGAATAAACTTTGTTCTTTAGTTTAAAATGTCTGTAAACCAATACTGCAAAATAGAATATTATCATAAACACTACAACTCCTTTAACCAATAAGGAAGTGGTTAAGGCCAAACCTAATAAAACAGCAGAAAACTTCGACATTTTTAGTTCAAAGTACTTAATTGAAAATAATAACAGAAAACACAAGAATATGGTTAATGGCTCCGTCATTAGTTCATTGGCAGTTGGGTAAATATTTATAATGAAAATTAATCCCCCAATAATTCCTAAAACAAACCCAGGCACCTTAAAATAATAGAACATCAATAATGGAATAAATGCCGCAACTATCAAAAGTAATAGTAATTGTATATAGCGGGCTGCGTAGGGCGAAACTCCAAAAATCTTATAAATAACACCTAAAAACAGGGGATAGACAGGAGGAACCCATGCCGACAAAGTTGCGTATGAGTATTCATAATTATGTATTGCAACGTTGTATTCAACACTATCAGTAACAACCTCGTCGAATTTATACTTATCATAAAATGATTGAGAACCAGAAGCAGGTCCTTTAATAAGGTTTACAGCCAATATTTGATAAACAGGATAATCACCTGAAATTTTAATTTTATCATCCAATCGGGTAATATTGGAAAAGATGGCTGTGTAGATGAGCAGTAACACCAAACAAATAAGTATTATTTTCTTCTCTGTAATTGGGGCTAATTTATGAAAGAGTATACTCAGATTTTTCTCGAAAAAGTAATAAACCGCAAATAAGAAAGCCAAAAAAATAAAGCAAAGCTGATAAATAGGAAAAGTGTAAAATACCAGAGCATAGAATTTGTAAAACCAATTTGTTGATACAATATCAGGTTTTAATGAATAATAAGAATCAGTTGCATTTAGTTGACGATTTTCCCAATAGGTATAAAATTCGATTTTACCAATGTGAATGATTTTCCCGTTAATACTGATGCTTGCAGATTCTAAATTGCTTGAAAATTCTTTTTTAGATTCTCTAATATTTAATGAATGATAATAACCCTTTATGAAATAAGTACTATCATTTTCTTTATAAAAATCAACCGCTCTTCCAGTTGGAGAATAGGCGAATAACTGAAAATTGGAATCCTTATCTTTAGTATTGATTTGGATTTTAATTTCTCCGTAAAAGTGTATTCTATTTATAAAATAACCAACCCCAATTGCTAATAATATCAGCAATATTCCAACAATGAACCAATATTTTTTTTTTAAAACCATTTTTGTTGATTTTATTAAATTACTAAAACGCTACACTTCATGTTATGGTCTTACAAGTTAATTACGGCAACACTTCAATAATTTTATTGAATACTTTTTCTACAGTAATTGACTTCATACAAGTATTGGTTTTGCAGGGGGAGAATCTATGATTAAAAGGATTAACACAAGGGCTACAGCTTAAATTTGATTCTATACAATAAACATTTTCTCCAATCGGACCATACAGTTTTGGAGTTTCGGGGCCAAACAGAACAATATCTTTTATGGGAGTTATTGAAGCAAAATGTCCCGGACCACTGTCATTGGTTATCATAACATCGCATATCGAATATAAGGCAAAGAGTTCTCTTAAGGTAGTTTTTCCAGCAAGATTAACCACTCTTTCTGAATTGATTTTGTTATAAATTTCCAGATTGTTCGAAACCTCTTTACTACTTCCCGTAATAATAATGGTTAACTTGCCTCCATAATATTCAATTAATTTTTGTGCCAGAGCAATAAAATTAGAATCATCCCATTTCCTGATGGGTATTAAATCACTGGTATTGGGGTTCAGAATAATGAATGGACCAGAAACATCCCCAAGCAATTCATTTTTAATAAGGTTTTTTACATTCAATATTTCATAATCCTCAGGCTTATAAAGCAACGATAAAATTTGAACCTGATTCAGATTATATTTAGGAATCGGACTGTCATGTATATCATGATTCAAAGATTCAATAAGAATCAGATAGGCAACTGAGATATGCAAAAATGGATTGTACTGTACTTTGTGTGTCATTAAATCGCCTCTGTAGGGCAATTCACTTGAATAACGATGATAGCCTACACGGTTTTTTGCACCTGAAAGAAAAGTAAGAACGGCCGAAAATCGCGAAAAAAACTCCATATCTACCGCAGTATCTATTCTTGTTCTGTTTGTTTTTATTAAAACTTTGAAACAATCGAAAGTAAAAACCCAAAAACTATTATTTCTGACAACTAAGATGTTTTCGTTAGGAATGATATTTAGTATATCCAGAATAGGTTTGTTTTCTGAAAAAACCATAAAATATACGTTTTTTTCTCCAACTAAATTTATAGCTTTTTTTATTGCTGTATAAGCTAGTACTGTGGCGCCTTGTTCGATGAGTTTAATGAAAATAATTTTACTGGGTTTTTTTTGGGCGTTTTTCTTTGAAACAAAAACTGACAGTACCAAATTTAATACCGTAAGAAAAAATACTATAGGTATCCCGAGCCAATAATCAAAAATTTTTATCAGTTTTGGTTTCATTATTATTTGATAATCAGGAGAAATAATTTAGAATAAACATGCGTATAAAACTAGGGTAAAAGTAAGAAATAATGGAATACACGGAATTTTTTATCAGAAACTATTTTTTTGAAAGTTATTTTTAAGGGTTTCTATCAAAAATTCTTCACTTTTAGTTTCCAGAAATTGTGCAAATTCGCTGCTGTCGATTTTCATTACATAAATTAAAATGTCTTTTAAAATAGCCTCGTCTTCAATTAGATCAATAATTCTATTAAATTTGTTTCCGGCTTCTTTGCAGAAACTTTGATCGCTTTCGGGCGTATCAGAGAATTTGTTTTTATAATGTAAGGATAATTTGTTTAAAATGATAGTTTTGATTTGTTCAACACTGTTTTCTGATAACAATTTCTTATTTTCAATTGATAATAAAATCCACTCGCTGATTTGATTTATTAAATCTTTGAATCTGCTATAATTTTCGGATGACACGGGCGTATTATTTTCAAAAACAAAGGTCTGGTAATAATTCTTCAACATAAGTAATTCATCTTCGGGCAACGAAGACAATGTAAGATTTACAGGATTTACTACATTGTTTATATATACTGGAACATTCTGCCTGTTGAAGTAATCAAAAATATCAGGAATCTCAAACCTATTTATGGTTAAAGGACAAACCCAAATACTGAAATGAGTTTTTTTTCTTTCGCAATAATCTTGAAAATATAAAAGGTTGGTAAATGTTTCGTCAAAACCCGCATTTTTTCTAATCAGTTCGTAAGTTTCTTTTTTAATGGAATCAATTGAAACCGAAATATCAAAATGCCCTTTTTCCAGCAGATTTTTAATTCTATCATTTAAAATGGTTCCGTTGGTACTGATGTTTATTACTGCATCAGGATTTACTTTTATGATTTCTTCTATAATTTCATAATAAACAGGAATTAAAAATGGCTCTCCTCCAATAAAGTTGGCTTGCTGAATGTTGTATAAAAAGGGTTTCAGTTGTTCAATAAAATCGTTTTTGTACTTTTTCTCAAATGCCGGCATTCCTTTTTGTTTATTCCTGATAGCAGATGAAACTTCGGCATTACACATAATACATTCAAGATTGCAGTTAATATCCAACTCAAATTCAAGCAAAACAGGATATTTGTTTTTGGGTTTCAGATGATCATACAATCTGGATTTTACTGAAGAAAACGATTCACTCAACAACTGTTCTTTGCAAATATGGCATCCTAACAAAAGGTCATTTTTTGCAATATGATTTCTGAGGGTATTGGCTTCATTTCCATTCCATATCTCTTGAATGGTTTGATTTCCATAATTTCCTAACACATGGGCTGTATTATAGCAACAAACCAGAGCCCTGCCGTATAGGTCGAACCTAAGGGCTGCAAAGGGGGCATTGCAAATGTATTTTTTGCTAAAATTGGCCCGGCTTTGGTTGTATTTTTTTACAATGCCATTTTGCAGACTTTCATACTTTCCCCGGGGTTTAAAAAAATACATAATTGATGCGCTATGGTTATTGATTTTATAGTACAAAGGTATTAAATTTTCTAATTAGTTTATATTGGAGGATAATCAGTTGTTTACACAATGAACATCGTTTCTTTGTAGTGTGCAGGAACTATATTTTATGGAAATTATGAAATCAATTTTAAAAGTTGGGCGACTGTTTTTCTTATGAGTTGTTTTTTGTCTTTGAATTATAAGTATTTATAAAAATGTTTGAGTTGTAAAATTGGCGATATGGACGATTAATTTAAGGATACGAACACTTAAGTAGAGGATTCGAACAGTTGACATAAGGATTTGAACACTTAAGTAGCGGATTCGAACACTTAAGTGGCGGATTCGAACACTTAAGTGGCGGATTCGAACAGTTGACTAAAGGATTCGAACAGTTAAGTAGCGGATTTGAACAGTTGACTAAAGGATTCGAACAGTTAAGTAGCGGATTTGAATAGTTGACTAAAGGATTCGAATACTTAAGTAAAGGATTTCGACAATGAAGTAAAAGCATCAAAAAGTCACAATTTGTATTGAACATATCGCACTACAATTTAGCACATTACAAATATCGCTTTTCATACTGCCTGAATGAATATTAATATCAATTTAGCGTGGTGTAAAATCAATACGCCTATAATGAATTATTTAGATTGATAATTCCCTGCTTCAGGAAGGCCATAAATAAAATTCCATTATCATTATCAGGATATTTCTTAACTTTGTCAAAACAAAAAAAGGAATTTCTGTAAGCATAATTTTTTCGGAAAGATACAATCATGGAAGTAAAGGAAATCATTACCATCTCGTCGAGATTAACCATATTTAAGTACTTGAAAAAGTGTTTACAGTATAATGAGTTGACCTGGGCACTGGTGAAAAAAGATTTAAAGGTAAAATACGCACAAACCAATCTGGGATTGTTGTTAAGTTTGTTGCAGCCTGTGGTGAGTCTCTTGCTTTTTTCTTTCTTTTTCGGCAGGATAATGAAAATAGAATCAGATGGTTCGCCTTATCCTATTTTTGTTTTTACCGGACTAATTTCCTGGTATTGCTTTTCGTATATTGTGGCTTATGCCAGTTCGTCATTGATAGAATCCAACTACCTTATCAAAAAAGTGTATTTTCCTAAATTGATACTACCGGTTTCCAAAGCTTTGGGTAGTTTAATGGAGTTTTTTATCTGGACTCTTGTTTTGGTAGTATTAATGATTATTTATGGCATTGTTCCTACCTGGCGACTGCTATATTTCCCCTTATTTTTAATAATGAATATCATAACAGGATTAACTCTGGCCATCTGGCTTTCGGCCTTGTCGTTTCGTAGAAGAGATATTTTGCATATCATTCCTTATATGGCAGGGTTGACCATTATTGTTACTCCTGTATTTTATCCAAACACCATAATCCCTGAGCATCTGAGCTATTTATTATATTGTAATCCTATGGCAGGCATCATTCAGGGTTTCCGCTGGTGCATCACAGGGATGAATTCTTTTGACATCAACTATATACCCGTATTTTTATTTGTATTGCTGTTATTTTTTCTTTCTATCTGGTATTTCAAAAATGTGGAATATAAAATGGCCGAACAGCTTTAATTTTTAATATCGATTATGTCGCAAACAGCCATACAACTTATCAATATTTCTAAGAAATTCGGAATACTTACTGAAAGACCAACTGCCGAAGGTCAATCGTATTATAAACGGTTTCTCGGGAAACTGAACCTTAAAACCAGCAAGGAATTCTGGGCTTTAAAAGACATTAATTTCGAAGTTTTTGAAGGAGAATCGGTAGGCATTATCGGCATGAATGGTGCAGGGAAAACCACCTTGCTGAAAATACTCAGTGATATAGTGCGGCCTACCTCAGGCGAAGTAAGAATAAGAGGGCAATTGGCTGCCATTCTTGAAATTGGTGTGGGGTTTCATCAGGAACTTTCGGGACGCGAAAACATTTATCTATATGGTAAAATGTTGGGATTTAAAAACCGACAAATAAAGGAAAAGTATAATGAGATTGTTGAATTCAGCGAAATAAGCGAATTTATTGATACCCCCATCAAGCATTATTCCTCGGGCATGATTATGCGACTGGGATTTTCTATCATAGCTTCGCTTGAAACGGATATTATTTTGCTTGACGAAATGCTGGCTGTGGGCGATGTACATTTCAGAACCAAATGTCTGAACAAAATCATTGAAATGAAAAACAATAACCGAACCATCGTTATTGTAGGACATGATATGAATCAGATTTCCAATTATTGCGACAAATTGTTTCTACTTGATAAGGGATGTCTTATTGACTGGGGAACGCCAAAAGCAATTATTGACAAGTACCAAAAGATATTAATGAACTATGAGGAAACTTTATTCCAAACAAAATTGAATAGATCAAGATCTCGTAATTTGGAATCCTTTAATGAAAATAGTAAAAAATTAAAAACCAGAATTGATTTCAATAATAATCAAATACAGGTGATTTCCACTTCCTTTCGATTGATTTTGGTTGAAATTGGATCTAATGGGATAAATATGACTGACACTTCACAATTTTCAATAGGAAATAAGATACAAGTTCATTTTAAAGCAGAGTATTATTCCGGAAAATCCGATGCTGGTTTCATTATTTCTGATATGATGAATAACAGGTTGTTTGGAGATTCGGTATTTAAAGATAGAGAGGTTAGCATAATAGAAGGTAGTATTTATCATTTTATATGGACAATACCAGCCAATATACTAAATGAGGGAATTTATAAATTGGGAATAATACTGTTTGATGAAAAATATAACCCTATATATAGCGATATGGAATTGCTAACTTTTGCTACTATTAACAAAATGACCCCTATAAACGATTTTAGCCTGTTTGTCCCAATAAAACCAAAAATTGAATTTGCAGTTCACACTGTTGAATAACTTAAAGAACTTTTCTTTGCCAATAAATTAACCCTCGTTTTACTTATTTAATCAATAACTCAATTATGAAGCTTTTATTAGGAATCTATTCCAAAAAAACAACGCCCGAAACTGATTATTTTTCTGCAATGCTTGAAGACTTTGCGCTTCATGGAAAAAGGAAAATTCAATCAAATATTTTCGGAAAACTGATTCTTACCTCTTATAATCCGACTGAAGTTGAACACGAGCCAATAGCTGTTTCAATTTGTACTAAGAAAAAGATGTTTTTGGGTGGTCATATTTATAATCTGGAAAAACTCATAAGTAAATTCTCATTATCCAATAGCCCTGGATTAAATGAGTTACCCGACTTTTTTTTGAATAATCATCATAAATTTCTTTCATCCACTCAAGGAAATTTCACTCTGGTTTATATAAACGTTGCCAGCAATGAATTAATCATTGCCAATGACACTTTTGGATTGTATCCCTTGTTTATTTACGAAGATGAAGATTATTTGATTTTCTCAAATGAATTTGAACCCATTACAAAGTATAAGAATTTTGATAATTCGCTTGACCATGATGCTATTGCTGAATATTTCACATTAGGTTCCCCACTTGCCGGAAAAACTTTTTTTAAAAGGATAAAGAACTTACCTTCAGCATGTATTCTTAAGGTAAATTCTATGGAATCAACTAAGGAAATATACGAAACACCCAACATCGCTATCAATTCTTCAGGGAGCACCGACTTCTTTGCAGAGCAAATAGTTTCTGTATTTCATGAGGGAGTACAGATGAGAGCAGGAATACAAGGCAAGAAATCATGCATGTTGACCGGCGGGCTGGATACCCGTTTTATTGTTTCCAATCTCAGTAAGCAACAAAGATCTGAAATGGATTTTGTTACATTTATTACTCCTGGTCTTGAACCTGATATGGATAAAGATGTGATTATTGCTCAAATGATAGCCGAAAAACTCAATCTGAATCATAATATAATTGAATATCGCCCATGGTCTGTACAATGGAAAGAAGAATTTAACTTGCATTTTTTTGATATTTGGCGAGAGCGGTACCAAAATTTAGCATTTGCGGGCGTATATGGTGGGGAATTTCTAAGTGATGTATGTTTTAAACTTATTCCCCAAAAAGCAATATTCCAACCATTTAGAAAAAGCCATTTTCTGGACATTATAATGAAAAGAGGAAGGTCATCTGCGCCCCAAACCATTTTAAATAAGGGTTTTTTGAAAAACGCTATGAATCCCTTGGAAACACTTTCTTTGGAAATAAATAAAATTAATACTGAAAACAAGGTCTTATATTTTGCTATGGAATATCTTACCCATGGATTTTTCACACAAATATATGGGGGATTATCAGCATTATTTGCAAATTCATATACTTACCCTACAAATGTTTTGACTCCCTTTTTGGATAAAGAATATCTCAAAATTCTTCTCACTGTCCCTATTAATATTTTAAACGATGAAAAGCAAACTCTCTACAATACCATATATAAGAATCATTTACCTGAACTAATTCGCATACCTACTTCAAATAAGGCATTTACAAAAACAGTTAGCAATTGTATTCAGTTTATGGAAGAGGGCAAAGACTCCAAAAATGAAAGAGTTTTCGAAAATTCAGAATCAATCAAAAGCTATTTAAGTAATGATGCAACTTGGGAGAAGAATTTTTATGATAAGGATTATATTTTAAAAATGGCAGGCGAAAAAAATGCAAAGGATGTGGGTGCATTTTTCGATTTTGAATCCTGGTACCTCAAATATGCTAAATAAAATAAACGAAAATCAGAAATAGATTTTATAATGGGTAAAACAATACTTCTTTTTTTTCCTTTGACAGATGTGCAAAATCAAATGCCTAATCTGCCTTTTGCCTTATTAAATCTTGAACGTATGGTCAGAGATTTAGAGGTTGAAGTGGTATTGATCGACGAAAAAATAAACAGAAATTATACTCAGATAATCGACAATTACAAAGATCAACTACTTTTTGTAGGTATCAGTGTGATGATTGGATATCAGATGATTTCGGCCATAAAATGTTCAAAATACATAAAAGAAAACACCTCTGCAAAAGTTATGTGGGGTGGCTGGCTCCCCAATGTAGTTCCTGAACTTGCTCTAAAAGAAGATTATGTAGATTTTATTGTACAAGGGCAGGGCGAAATTCCGTTTCAAAATTTTGTTACAGCCTTATTAGCCGGGAAAGATATTAGTAATATTGATGGCCTGGGGTTTAAGACAGGTAATCAAATAGTGATTAATCCACGTGGCCCAATGGTGGATGAAAAAACCTTCCCTAAACTCAACTTTTCAAAAATAGATATTGAAAAAATCATTGAAATCAATGGAAATCCGGGAGATGAAAACAGGAGTGTTAATTATATTGCAACTATGGGTTGCCATTATAATTGTACTTTTTGTTGTCTGGCCTCCGTTTGGGAACAAAAAACCTCTACCAAGGATTTATCCACAATTATAGATGACCTGCTATTTTTAACACAAAATCATGGCATTACAAAAGTTTCTTTTGATGATGATCATTTTTTTGGAGATAAAAACTTCGTAATGAATTTATGTGCAGCAATTCTGGAAAATAAGATTGAAATTACATGGGAAGCCAATGCACATATTAATACACTTATTAAGAGATATAGCAATCAGGATTTACAACTCTTATATAAGGCGGGTTGCAGAGCAATTCGTTTTGGTGTTGAATCAGGAGATAAAGAAGTATTGGTTAAGATTAAAAAAAATCTAAAAGTTGAAGATAGTTTAAGGGTAGCTAAATTGCTTTACAACAATAATATTAAGTGTGTATTTATGGTAATGTTTGCATTTCCCTGGAATCCGGAACGCGATTTCAAACTTACATTGAATATGATTAGTCAGGCAAAGCTAACTAACCCAGATTTAGAAGCTATGATTTCATTTTTTGTTCCCTTGCCAAAAACACCTTTAATGGAAGAAGCACTTTTGTATGGGTTTAAACCCCTGAATTCTATTGAGCAAATTACAAACTTTATTTTAAAGGATTATTATGCCCCCTGGTGGACAAAGAATTATAAAAACGAAGCTCGCGATTATTTCTATTTTTACTTTAAATATGCCGACCCTTATCATTATAAAACTAAAGATAAAAATATTAGATTATTAGACATGATTGTAAACAAAGTATTTTTTCCGATTTGCTGGTTACGTTTAAAATTCAATTTCCGTAAATTCCGTATTGATGCAAGACTATATTTTCTATTGAAAAAGGCTTTTAATCTATTGACGAAAAATCCTTATGCAAATGTAAATGAATCAAAAAGAAGAACCATTAAAACTCCACATTGGGACCCATAAGAAACTTTATTAAAATGAATTTTGTACCTTTGCCTATAAATATTTTAATATTTACAGGATTTAGCAACCCATAGACGTTCATTTTTCATACATTTAATAAAAAGTTGATGCTGCCTAAATTTTTAAAAAAAAATAAAAAAAAATCTTCCTTTGATAAAAACCTATTAAAAGAGTATTTTAAAAATCAAGGAGGTTCCGTAAAAAATAGTTTCTGTAAGGCCCCATTTGTTTCTATGGACTTTGCTACCAATGGAATGGTTATACCATGTTGTTTAAATCATGCTTATATTTATGGAAAATATCCTGAGAATTCTTTGCATGATATATGGTTTGGTGAAAAAGTAAAACTATTTCGTAAGAAGCTATTGGATATGGATTTATCTCAAGGTTGTTTTTTATGCGAACAGGATTTGTTAAACAAAAATTTTGATTTGATTTATTCAAAAACCTATAGTTATTTTCCGACAAATTTAAACAGCAAATATCCACTAAATATGGGATTTGCTTTAGACAATACCTGTAACCTTCGTTGTCAAATGTGTTCTGGTGAAAATTCTTCTACCTATCGTTCAGAAATTGAACATCGTCCACCATTTATTAATCCTTACGACAGTAATTTTGTTTTGCAACTTGAAGAGTTTATCCCCTATTTACAAAGAGTTGTTTTTGCAGGAGGGGAGCCATTTTTGATTAATATTTATTATGAGATTTGGGAAAGAATAATTGCTATTAATCCTAAAATAGAAGTTGTTATTTGTACAAATGGTACTGTCCTGAATTCTAGGATAAAGAATTTAATTGATAAGGGGGTGTTTTATTTTGCTATATCTATGGATTCCCTTAATAAAGTGAATTTTGAAAAGATAAGGGAAAAAGCAAATTTCGAACAGTTTATGGACAACCTGGATTATTTTTATAAATATTCAAAGCAAAACAATAGATGGATGACTTTAAATGTTTGTCCTATTCAACAAAATTGGCGGGAAATACCAGAATTAGTTAGGAAAGCAAATGAAATGCAAATAAGCATCTTCTTAAATAATGTTTATTTCCCACCTCACTGTACACTTAGATCACTAAATTCTGTTGAATTAGAGGAAATTATTAGTTATTACAATGAACAAATATTATCTCTTGAAGCTAATAATGAGAATTCCGGACAAAATATTAAGCTATTTACTAATTTTATTAATTCATTGAAGATTTGGAAAGAGGAGGCGGTTAATAGGGCTAATGAAGAAGTAATAGAAGATCTGATTCAAAATAAATATCTGTTTTTTAAATATATATCAAATATAATAAACGAAAAAAAGCATCTAAGTGAACTAGAGAAAAAGGAGAAAATAATTAAACATATTAATACCTGTGAGGAAATTTTCCAGTATTTTGAAGGTAAAGAAGATATTTTAGCTAAGAGTTTATTAAATTTAAAAACAATGCCAAAAGATGTTCTTTATGCGGAACTTGAATTTAGTAGTCTGGAAGTATTAATAAGTCGTTTTATGCAAGCCGGTATTTAATTTCGAAATTAATCTTATGAAAATCCCATTTTACGGAATAAAAAAGTTTTACGAAGAAAACTCGGCTCCAATACTTTCAATTGTAAACAGAGTTTACGCAGGTGGTATGTTGTTTGGTGATGACACCATAAAACTTGAAAAAGAATTATGTTTCCTTACGGGCAGAAAATATGCTGCTACCGTCAGCAGTTGTACAGATGCTTTGTTTTTTGCATTGAAAAGTGCTGGGGTAGGTCAGGGTGATGAAGTCTTGATTACTTCTTTTTCCTTTATTGCCTCGGTCAGTCCCATTTTGAG
>CAYYQJ010000005.1:0-20525 GCA_964473775.1 uncultured Bacteroidales bacterium
TTTTAATCTATTGATTGATTCATTGAAAAATGGAACTGACTTCCGCCTTTGCCCACTCCGGGGATGTTATCAAATCCGTAACCCCAATCCAGACCTAAGATTCCGAACATGGGTAAAAATACTCTGACACCAACTCCGGCAGAACGATAAATGTCAAAAGGACTAAAGGCTTTGAAATTTGCCCAGGCATTTCCACCTTCAGCAAAGCCTAACACATAAACGGTTGCACTTGGGTTTAAAGAAATGGGGTATCTTAATTCCATAGTAAATTTATCAAAAGCAGCCCCACCAACATATCCTAATGCAGTGCTTGGTGTAAGTGAGTTGTTGGTATATCCTCTCAAAGCAATTAGTTCTCTGTCGTCGAGGGCATAACCTGACAATCCATCACCACCTAAATAAAAGCGGTCGAAAGGTGGTAATCCCACTTTTTTATTATATGCTCCCAAGAATCCAAATTTTGTTCTTGCACTAAACACCAAATTTCCTGCCAACTTTGTATAAAATGCAGCGGAAAATTTCCATTTATGATATTCTACCCATTGAAATTTCTGTTCATCAGTTAGTTTTGAGTAATCAGCATTTCTAAATAAAGAATAAGGTGGAGTGAGCATCAGTGAAAAAGAAACTTCTGAACCTGAACGTGGATAGATAGGTGCATCAATAGAATTACGTGACAAATTGAATGTATAATTTATATCGTTTGATGTGCCATTGGTAAAACTAAATGAGGACACATAGTTTGCCAAATTGTAATGTTTATAGCTAATCTCATTATAGAGTGTGAAATAATCATCAGGCCATTTTAAACGTATGCCCAGACCAACAGACGCTCCTAAAATATTTATGGCCTGACGGCTTGCATCTGATTTTTTTAAGCCATTGGTTTGTGAGGAGTAATAAAGAGAAACACTTAAAGCCTGCGGTTTGTGTCCACCCAACCAAGGTTCAGTAAAAGAAGCATTATAAGATTGATAATAACTGCCATTGGTTTGAATTCTCACACTGAGTTTTTGTCCATCTCCGGCAGGAAGAGGTTGCCATGCCGCTTTTTTAAAGAAATTACGTGTAGAAAAGTTATTGAATGAAACACCTACAGTTCCTATCAATCTTCCTGCACCCCAGCCTCCTGAAAGTTCCAATTGGTCGGAAGAAGTTTCTTCAACAGAATATTCTATGTCCACTGTTCCATCTGCCGGATTAGGAATGATATCCGGAACAATTTTTTCCGCATTAAAATATTTTAATTGCGCTAATTCTCGGGTAGTTCTGATAATGTCCGAACGATTGAATAATTGTCCAGGTTTAGAACGTATTTCCCTGATAATAACGTGGTCGTTGGTTTTTGTGTTTCCACGAATGGTTACTTTGTTAATGTAGGCTTGTTTGCCTTCCACCACTCTGATTTCAAGATCAATGGAGTCGTTTTCTATTCGTACTTCAACGGGAGTGGCACTAAAAAACAAGTACCCATTATCCATATAGAGAGAATAAACATCAAATCCATTTGGGTTGTAGCTTAAATTGGTTTCCAGGGCCTTTTGGTTATAAACATCTCCTTTTGCGATTTTAAGAATCATTGCCAATTCTTTGTCAGAATATTTTGTATTGCCTATCCAGGTGATTTTTCGGAAATAATATTTTTTTCCTTCCTTCAGATTGATGTTGATATCAATAGAATTTTCGCCCGATTTCACAATGGTGTCATCCAATATTTTCGAATCGCGATATCCCAGTTCGTTGTATTTATCAATGAGTAAAAGTTTATCTTTAGCGTATTCTTCTTTCAGGAATTTAGAGGATTTAAAAATTCGGAGAATAACTCTTGAACCAATGTAGTTCAAGAAATTGTCTTCTATAGAAACACTATCTCTAATGAAAAGTTTTTTTACAGATTGAAATAAAAGAGTATCCGAACCCATGAAAGGATTAAATAAGGTTTTCTCTCTGGTTTTTTTCATTAGTCGTTTCAGTTTAATGGCCGAAACCTGAGTATTTCCGGTAAAATTAATTTTACCTATTTTAACCTTTTTATGTTTAATAACCTCAATGTTCAAACGGGAAGAATATCTGTTGGAAGAGGAATCTATAATCTCTTTTATGTTAACCTCAGCATTATAAAAGCCTTTATCAACATAATGGTTTCTTATAATGTCTTTGGTGCGGATGATGGTATTGCTAGTTATAACATCTCCTTTGGTGAGGTTAATTGCGGCACGCAAATCGTCAACTTCCGATTTTTTTATATTGGCCGAAAACAAAGGCGTGGCTATCAATCGCGGATGTTCTTTAAGTTCTATTTCGAGCCAGATTTTGCCTTCTTCAATTTTGGTGGCAAATATTTTTACATCATCAAACAAACCTTGTTTCCAAAGGTTTTGGATGGCATTGGTTATCTTTTCACCTGGAATTTGTAGTTTTTCACCAATATATAACCCTGTCAGCAACTTACAGATGTTTGTATCAGTGTAATGAACACCACTAAAGCTAAGTTTTTGTATTTCGTAATCTTTTGGGGTTGTATAGTCAATAAAACCTTTATCATCAATCACTATTTGAGCCTTTACAGAAAAACTTAAAAATAGCAGTATTATTAGTGTATATGTCTTTTTCACAATTATTTTTTATTGAATTTGCTCACTGGTCAATCCGAATCTTCTTTCTCTTTCCTGGTAGTTTATGATTGCACTATAAAAATCTTCTTTCCTGAAATCCGGCCACAGAATCGGGGTAAAATATAATTCGGAATATGCCAATTGCCATAATAGAAAATTACTTATCCGATATTCACCGCTTGTTCTGATAAGTAATTCCGGATCAGGAATATCTTTTGTAGAAAGAGAATCTGATATCAGTTGTTGATTTATTTCTTCTAAAGCCAATTCATTGTTTTTTATTTTGCCTGCAATTTGTTTTACAGCTTCGGTTATTTCCCATTTAGAGCTATAACTTAAAGCCAAAACAAGTGTCATTTGAGAATTATTTTCAGTTATTTTTATGGTTTTCATCAATTCTTCATAACAATCTTTATGCAAGCTATCAGTATCGCCGATGGTTATTAAACGAATATTATTTTTATTTAGTGTCTTTGTCTCTTTATTTATTGTTTTTACCAAAAGCTCCATCAATGCATCTACTTCATATTTGGGTCTGTTCCAGTTTTCGGTAGAAAATGCATACAAAGTAAGGTATTTAATTCCAATTTCGGCAGCAGCCTCCACAGTTTCTCTTACAGCAGTAACTCCATGCTGATGACCAAAAACACGCATTGCTCCCCTTTTTTTTGCCCAACGACCATTGCCATCCATAATGATGGCCACATGTTTAGGGAGTTTTTCAGGAATAATTTTATCTTTCATAAATTGTTTGGAAAATCAGATTAATCCCTGTATCGGTTTTTTATTTTAGGATGTTTTTCGTAGGCATCACAGTGAGTAGCTTTGGATTTTATTCTGAAAGTAGCTGTTAATCCTGTAAAAACATACCAATCTTTTGTTTTGGGATTTCCTCTTGCCAAACCGGTATGATTACCTGAAGTAAGCGATTGGTCTGCCATAGCAGCAGCCTGTGGCCCATTTTCGGCAGCAAGTACAACCGGATCGGCATATACTGTGCTGACATCATCAATATAATCGGTAAAGGTTTTTCTGATACCCCATTCCAAACCAAGACTTAAAAACTTAAACGGCGAAACTTTTACTCCCAATCCAAAGGGTATGGCAATAGATGTTAATGAATATGGTTTTTTTGTATCTGGCAGAGTAGTGCCTTGTCCTTCGGTGCCTAAACTATGCAGACTGTACCATGTAGAGCCTGACATTGCCTGAGGATTAAAATAAAAAACCGAGGCACCGGCAAAGATATAAGGTGTATAAAAATGTTTTTTATCCCCCAATTGATATTGCAGAAAATTAAATTCTATTTGGGGCGAAAACTCGAAAATAAAAGAACGAAAACTAAGATTACGATCCAAATTGGCTTTAGATTTGGCATCGCTGCCTTCCAGGCCACCTATTAAGGCTGTTACCTTTAAAGCCCAACGGGGAGTAATATTATAACGGTAAAGCAAGCCTGCAGCAAATTTCGTTTGAAGAAAGTGTTTGTAAGGGTTTAAATCTCCCAGATAATAAGAACCTCCAACAAAAACTCCCACCTCATTTCTATAAAAACCCTTGTCCTGAGCGTTGGTTTCGAAATGCATTAAAAAAGGTATCAACACTATTAAAACGATTCTTTTCATCAATTTTTTTTCTTTTATCTGCGTCTGTGATGAGGAGAATTACTTCTGCCTAATGTATAATACATAGAAACCATTACCGTTAACCATGAGTCATTATTACGGGGGTTTCCTCTTTGCTGACCGGCATCGGTTGCGCCCGGAATATTATTTAAAGTTGGATTGGCCAATAGTGCTGCTGTTTCTCCTTTCAATACGGATAACGCATTTTTATCGAAATATGTTGTGCTGACATCATCAATATAATCGGTAAATCCGATTCGGCCTGAATATTCAATTCCAACTTCTATTGATTTGGTGAGTTTTACCCTGACTCCGGCTCCTATAGGAATAGTGATTTGAACTAAAGAATATTTTTTTCGGGTTGGCACCAATCCTTCGCCTTCGGTACAAAGCGGTTGAAGCGCATACCATTGTCCATTATAATTCCCTTTTGGATTGAAATAGTTTACTGCAATTCCGGCATAAGCATAAGGAGTTACGCTTATATTTCTTCCACCTTTTATCCCTTTCAAAGAAAACTGATGTCCTTGAGAATAATCACTATTGATATCCCATGCTGCTTCAAAAACTGTGGATAAATCGTATATAGCTGTTCTAAAATTCAGGTTGCGGTTTTGGCGGAAAGGTTCTTTGGTGTTGACATCATTTCCACTGAGCCAGGCATAGGTAAAAGCTGAACGCCACGAAAAAGCTTTCGATATTCTGTACATATAGCCAAACTGGAAACCAGGCTTGAGTGCCTGTGCATCAAAATCGCGCAAACTTCCTTTGTTTGAACCTATTTTATTGGCTCCACCTAAATCTCCAAGGAAGTTGGTGGCACCAATGCTAAGAAAAATACGATGACGTTCTTTTTTGACAGAATGCCGTTTAAATATGTACTTTTGGGAATAAGTCACATTTATTGAACAAACTGCGAGTAGAATTAAAATTATAAGTTTTCTCATATTTCTAGCGCATGCTGATTTACAAAAGTATATAAAAATTCTATTCCGATAATAAAATTACAGAAATAATTCTCTTTTTAGTTTCTTTTATCCCAGCCCCACATAAGCTTTTCGCGTATGGTTGAGAAGAAAGATTGACCATTGAGTTGCACCAGATTGATCTGAAAATCTTCTTTTTTTATTTCCAGTTCTATGGACGAACTTGTAACCACATTATTAGAATCCAGTGTCACCAGATAGTTGTCTATTCTGCCTTCTATTTTTAATTTTATTACTGCCGTGTCGGGAACCACTATGGGGCGCACCGTGAGGTTATGAATGGCAATTGGATTTATTACGAAATTATTTGAATCGGGAGTTAAAATCGGGCCACCGCAACTCAATGAATAGGCCGTTGAACCCGTTGGCGTGGATATGATAAGCCCATCGGCCCAATAGGTATTCAAAAACACGTTGTTGATGGATGCATGAATCAGAATCATTGAAGAAGAATCGCGTTTATGAACCGTTATTTCGTTCAGTGCATAATTATCTGTGCCGAACAAATTGGCAGGTTTTTCTATTTTGATAAGCGAACGTTTTTCTATCTGATATCTGCCTCCTAAAATATCTTCAAGCGATTCCGAAATATTTTCTTTTGAGATGCTCGACAAAAACCCCAATCGTCCGGTATTGAATCCAAGAATCGGAACCCCTGAATCTTTTATCAGTGTGATGGTTTTTAATAATGTACCATCGCCGCCAACGCTGAAAAGAAAATCGAAATTGTTTTTAATATCGTTGTAATCAATAAACGTTTCGGTATTTTCTCTGATCAGATGTTTTTCGGCCAATATCTGATAAAAAGGTTCGTAAATGCTGACTTCGAAATTATAATAATTGAGCTTCCCCAAAAGCTCCATGTAATAGGCTTCCAGATCTTCGTTGAAATTGGTGGCAAAAAGCGCAATTTTCATCTGATTTTCAAATTAAATGTTTAAATAGTTCATCAACGAATCGTATCTTTCTTTGATATCATCATTGTATTCTGATTCAACAAAACTTCCCAGAATGGTGTAGCCATAGCGTTCAAAAGTCTGCAAAATCGGATAAATATTCATCTTGTTCACTTTCATGGTGACTTCCAGTTTGGTTGAATCAACATGGCTACTGATATAACAATTGAGTATTTTGGCATCGTTGGCTTCAACAATATGAGCTATTTCCTGCAAAGAATAATCAATTTCGTTTCGCTCAACCACAATAATTCCGCCCGGACTTAAAATTGAGGCATCTCTCGAAAAACGTTCAAGCAAATGAGGCAATGTGATGCTTCCGAGATAATGATTCTCATTGTCAATTACCGGAATTACCGACAATTTCAATTCTCCGGCCAACGAAATAATTTCGTAAACATGCTGATATTGTTCAACACAGGCATTGGTTAACGACAAGCGATGATTGCCTATAGATTCGTCGGGTGTGTTTTCCGAATAAATATCATTTTCGGAAATCAGCCCCAAATAATCTTCATTATTTACTATGGGCAGATGACTTACTTTTTGGTCTTCCATAAGCTTAAGAGCATATTTCGCGCTGTCGGAAGTATGAAGCGGAATAATAATATCGGTGAATAAATCTTTTGCCAGCATTTTGATTTGATTATTTAATCAGCCGCAAACGTACAAATTTTTATATTTGCATCGAATAATAATGCAATGATAAAATTAAGTGTCAACATAAACAAAATAGCAACCCTGCGTAATGCACGTGGGGGTAATGTGCCCAATTTACTAACTGTAGCTGCTGATTGTGAGCGTTTCGGAGCTAACGGAATTACGGTTCATCCGCGTCCCGACGAGCGTCATATCCGCTATCAGGATGTGTATGATTTAAAAAAAATAGTTACCACCGAATTCAACATTGAAGGATTTCCTTCCGAAAATTTCATAAAAATGGTGCTAGATGTAAAACCTCATCAGGTAACTTTGGTGCCCGATCCGCCCGATGCCATCACCTCAAATGCCGGTTGGGATACCAAAAAAAATCAGGAGTTACTGAAAGAAATCATTGCCCGTTTCAGGCAAAACAACATCCGGACGTCTATTTTTGTGGACGCCGATGAAGAAATTATTGAATATGCGGCCTCCACCGGCACCGATAGAATTGAACTTTATACCGAATCGTTCGCCAAAAATTATCCCACAAACCGTCAGGAAGCCATTGCTCCTTTTGTAAAAGCAGCCGAAATGGCAAACAAAATGAAACTTGGTATCAATGCCGGCCACGATTTAAGTCTCGAAAATTTAAAATATTTTGCTGAAACCATTCCAGGCCTGCTCGAAGTATCCATAGGTCATGCCTTGATAAGCGATGCCATTTATCTGGGATTGGAAAACACCATTCAGTTATATTTGAGGAAATTGGGGTAAATTTGGGGAGTTTGCCACAAATTCACTGATTTTTCTTTTGATTTATTTTTTTTCGTGAGGAGGCTTTGCTTGATTCGCAGATTACTATTTTGATTTGCTGATAAATTTTTTTGTTTTAACCAAGTTTTAAGTCTGCAGGATTTCTTCTGCTATCCCAGATGTGGAGAATCTCAATATTTTTAAATCTTTCAATGTAAATTATCAGATAACAGTCCATCACAAAAAATCTTTCTTCTCGCGGAATTAATTGTCTGCCGAGTTTTGGATAGTACGAAAGTTTTAGAATGATTTGTTTAAACGACTTGTCAAGCTTTTTACTATAATTTTTATTGCCAATACGTTGATACCAATAATCTAATATTGAAATTCTATCTGCTATTGCATGTGCAGACCAGATTATTCGTTTAGCCATTTTTCTACAAGTTTGTCAGCCTGACTATTTGTAAGAAAATTTCCTTTTCGAATCTGTTCCTTTGATTCTTCAATTCTTTGAATTTGTTCTTCTGTCAAATCAGGAATTTCCGATGGGGCATATTTTCTGTCGATAATCTGCTTTATGGCGAGCAAAAAATCATTATCATTAATGTTTTCAATACTTTCGTGAAGCAGAGATTTTATGTTTTGCGATTTCATGGCAGTTGTTTTCAGATATACAAAATTACGAAAAAAATTGATTGTTGTAGCAACAAATTACAAATTGTGGTGCGATCTTTCCCACATCAAAGATAGGAAAGCTTATGTCCATTTATGTTCGCAAATAACAAAAAAATCATAAAAAATGTTAAAACTTTATTTTGTATTTTGAAAAAGTATAAATTTGTCACGATAAACAACACAAAAACTATAAAATCCAAATTCAAAAACAAATATAAATTTTTTAAAACTCTATTATTATGGCACCTAGCAATACTGATGCAGTAAAAAGACTCATCTGCGAATTCGAAAAACCCAGCAATATTTCTAAACTGGTAACCTATTATTTAAAATTCTTGCTCCTCATGTTGGATAACCCATTGTTTACATCCATAGCAACTTTGATTGCCTCTGCTCAAACCCAGGTAGGAAAATTAAATACGGCTGAAATAGCAGCGGCAGGCAAAGTACCCGGTTCGGCAGCGGCAAGAAATGCGGAATTGCTGAAAACCGAAATTATTATGGATAAGCTGCTCGCCAAGGTGCAAGAGGCAGGTGATGACGATTTTGCTGCCGCCAAAACACTTTTTGAAACACTGCTATTGAAAATTCGGGAACGTTCAACTACCGAAAAAGGTGAATTCGAAGCCACACAGGGTAAGCTGTCAAAAACTATTGATGTTCAACATCTGTTGATTGAAGGTCGGGTTGCTTATCTGACGATGATAAGTACAGATAAAGAACAATGGTTTGTTGGCGCTTATGGCACTACTGCAAATAATACCGTTGACAATTGCGATGATAAGTCATTGGAGGTTGGCACTAAATATTACCTAAAATCGCAAACATGCAAGAAACGGGTTTACAGCGATTGGAGTCAGATTGTTGAGGTTACTTGCATTTAATTAAAAAACGGCGGGAAATAATATAAACTGACAGGAATTAATAATAAACGTCAGGAATTAATATAAACTGTCAGGAATTAATAATAAACGTCAGGAATTAATAAGAACTGTCAGGAATTAATAAAAAACGTCAGAAATTAATAAAAACTGACGGGAATTAATAAAAACCGTCAGAAATTAATAAAAACTGACGGGAATTAATAAAAACCGTCAGGAACAAATAAAATCGGGCGATTTTTAATAAAAAGTGGAATCCCATAAAAAAGCGATTAATACTAATTAAAATTTAAAAAACGAAAAAAAGGAATGCATCTTAGAAGCGGAAGATGGATTCCTTTTTTTTTCGAATAAGATGGAGTAGAATTTATTGAAAAGAAAATCACTATCTTTGTAAATAAAAAAATCAGTACTATTTATACGATTGCTGTAAAACAAACACCAAAATCATTTTAAAATTAAAAAGATGAAAAGAAAATTATTTTTTTTGGGAATTATATTGTTTTGTAAAACGTTTTCATTTTGTCAAAATTTTACAATAAAGATTAATCAAGACACCATCACAGTTAATCAAGGTATAAGTGCTACTTTCCAACTAATTGGAATACCTATCGGTGGATATAATGCTTCTATCTTTTTATCGCTCCAGGAATTTCAAACAAATACAGTATTGATTTCTCCTCCTACAATAAACTCACCTTATAATAATTGTACAATTACTGTACAAACAAATAATTGTAGTTTAGGAACACATCGATTGATTATTAAGGGAGAACAAGGTTTATTGGTTTCTTACGATACTGCGTTTGTTAAAGTAAACTTTAATCCTTCACTTAAATGGTATCAGTTTACTGGTAATAACTCAGGACTATCAGGAAATATTCCTTATGATATTGCAATAGACAAGAATAATGATATATGGATTTGTTCTGATGGAGGATTGACAAAATATGATAGAACCAATTGGTATTCTTGGGGTAATAGTACGTATAAAAAAACTGATTTTTATGGCACAATAATTTCACAGGTTACTAATTCTATGATAAATTGCAACACCTGGTCTGTTAGTATTGATTCAAATAACGTTAAATGGATTGCAACTGAAAATGGACTAATAAGGTATAATGATACTACGCATAGTCTGTTATTTTCAGGAGAAAATATCTGGGCACTTTCTTGTTTCAACAATAAAGTGTGTATTGGGACATCTTCTAATGGTATAAAATATTTTAATGGGAATAATTGGACGTCTTATACTGTCTCAAATTCTTATTTACCTGACAATTCAATTAGAAAATTAAAATTGGAAAACGACTCAATTATTTGGATAGGAACATCAAATGGGATAGCTAGATTCGATTTGAATTACTGGACAATATACAATGCAAACAATTCAATTTTAACAAATAATGTAATAGCTTCTATGGCTATTGACAAAAACAATAATAAATATTTCAGTGCCTTGGGAACTGGTTTGATTAAGTTTGATAATGCAATTTTTCAAGAATTTCTTCCTCCTTGTTCAGAGATTAGTGCAATATTTCCTGATGCATTGGGAAACGTTTGGTTAGGATTTCAATCAGGTAATGCTAATAATGCCTTAGTTAGATTTGATGGTTCAAATTGGCAGGAATATAATTCTACAAATTCGGGTTTTAATTCTAGTCCCGCTACACCAGGATATGGACGAATATACTCTATTAACAAAGATTTTAACGGCGTTTTATGGATTGGTACCTTTGGTGATGGTATTTTTGCTTATTCCGAGAGTAACTTAAATTCGATTTTCCCTAGTCAAATGCAAGGCACTTCTGAAACCATCTCGTCCTCGTATAAATTAAGAGTTTATCCCAATCCTGCAAAAAATTACATAATAATTGATGCCAATTTAAAACAGAAAAAAAACGAAATTGTAATTTATAATGTTAGTGGGCAAGAATTAATAAGACAAGAATTAAAAGACAACAAAACACAAATTGACATTAATAACTTGACTAGGGGAGTATATTTTGTAAAATACATAACTGACAATGCAGTTGAAGTTCAAAAGATAATTAAAGAATAATCCTAATCGCATGGAATTGTATTCCATTCATCAAAATAATCTGAGAATCTGCGCCCATTCCCCCCCTCCATTCCTATTCCCACCCCTCCTCATTTTTCTTTGTGAATAACTTCGCATAAAATCCTAAAAAAAATCTTTATTTTGAGTAATTTTGTTGAAAATTCTGGTCATGACTGAAATTGATGAAGAAGCCGAAAAAAAAGAGATACTTTTACGCTACCGAAACTTATTGAGGGTATGCAAACCTCACACCACAAGGGAAGATAAACTCCTTATACGCAAGGCATTTAATCTGGCCCTCGAAGCTCATAAAGATATGCGCCGCAAAAGCGGAGAGCCATATATTTATCATCCCATAGAAGTGGCACATATTGCGGCCAGCGAAATTGGATTGGGTACCACTTCGGTGGTTTGCGCCTTGTTGCACGATGTGGTGGAAGATACCGACTATACTTTGGAAGATATGCGCGGTTTGTTTGGTGAAAAAGTAGCCAAAATTATCGATGGTCTGACCAAGATTTCAGGTCTTTTCGACAATAAAACCGAATCGTTACAGGCCGAAAATTTCCGTAAAATGCTGCTCACCCTGAGCGATGATGTGAGGGTTATTTTATTAAAATTTGCCGACCGCTTACACAATATGCGCACCCTCGAATCGCTGCCTATAGAAAAACAATTGAAAATTGCTTCCGAAACTTCTTTTCTGTATGCTCCTTTGGCACACAGGCTGGGTTTATTTCCTATAAAATCTGAACTGGAAGATTTGGCTTTCAAACATCTGGAACCCGAAATTTACAACACCATTGCCATGATGCTGAAAGAATCGGAACCCGAACGTAAGAAGTTTATCACGAAATTTGTAGCTCCTATCAAAAAAGATTTAAATGATCGAAAAATTACTTTTACGATACTTCACCGCACAAAATCTCTGTTTTCTATTTGGGAAAAGATGCGAAAAAAAGAAATTCCGTTCGAAGAAGTTTACGATTTATTTGCCATCCGTATTATTGTGGATGTACCACCTGATAAAGAAAAATCAGCATGTTTTAATGTATATTCGCTTGTTACCGACCATTATCGCCCAAACAAAGACCGCTTCCGCGATTGGATTTCTATCCCCAAAGCCAATGGTTATGAAGCCTTACACACCACGGTGATGAGCCCTGCAGGCAAATGGGTGGAAGTGCAAATCCGCTCTAAACGTATGGACGAAATTGCCGAAAAAGGCTATGCCGCCCATTGGAAATATAAAGACGGCAACACCACCGAAGGCGGCCTCGACGAATGGCTGGCCAAAATACGCGAGTTGCTGCAAAGCCCCGAATCGAATGCGCTTGATTTTATCGAAGATTTTAAATTGAATCTGTTTGCCGACGAAATTTATGTGTTCACTCCCAAAGGCGATTTAAAAACCATGCCTATCAAATCCACTGCATTGGATTTTGCGTATAATATACATTCTCAATTGGGGCACAATTGCATTGGGGCCAAGGTAAATCATAAGTTGGTTCCTTTGGATTATACTTTGAAAAGCGGAGATCAGATAGAAGTGATTACTTCCGAAAAACAAACGCCCAAAGATGAGTGGATAAGCTATGTTACTACGGCCAAGGCCAAATCGCATATAAAAGCTTATCTGAAAGAAGACCGGAAAAAACTGGCAGCCACAGGCAAAAACATGCTGAAAACCATTTTTGAGGAAGAAAACATAGAATTCAACACCCAGAATCTGAATAAATTTCTGCATTTCACCAATCTTTCCAGCCCTGCCAGTTTGTATTTAGAAACTGCAAATCTAAACGTAGGAGCCAAAGAAGTGAAAAGTTGTTTTATTGAAAAAGAAACCAATTGGTTCCGTTATTTGAGGTTCCCGTTCACAAAAAGCCGTCATGCCGAAATCAAGGAAGAAGTAATTCAGAACGAACCCGAAAATAACGAAAAGCCCAAAACCCTGATGTTGGGTTCGCAAATTGATACCATTAACTATATCATTGCCGATTGTTGCAAACCCATTCCGGGCGATGAGGTGATTGGATTGATTGAGAAAAACGGAAAAATAACTGTGCATCGAACCAATTGCACAAATGCTATTGCTTTTATGTCGCGCTTTGGCAACAAGTTAGTAAAATCGAAATGGATAAACAACGAGTCGCTTCAGTTTCTGGCAGGTATTACCATCAAAGGTTTCGACAGGCTGGGAATCACAAGAGATATCACCACCATCATATCGAAACAATTAAACATTAATATCCGTTCTTTGTCGCTCGAAACCAATTCGGGCATATTCGAAGGCATCATCACAATCTATATCCACAATACAGAGCAATTAAAAACATTGATAGATAATCTGAAAGAAGTGAATGGGATTGAGAGTATTAGCCGTATAAACTAGGCCAATTGTTTTTAATTGAGAATGAAAATATTTTCGGATTTCTTTCTAAATAAATTAAAATTTATACCTTTATCAAAAATTATTTGAGCTGGAATGGAAAATAAAGTACCGACGATATTTGATGACGTGAAGCAGATATTTATTTCATACCTGAAACAAAATGAGCACAGAAAAACACCTGAGCGCTTTGTTATCTTAAGAGAAGTATATTCATTTGATGGTCATTTTGATATTGAAACTTTGTTTATCAAGATGAAAGAAAACAAATATAGAGTAAGTCGTGCCACTTTGTATAACACTATGGAATTGCTGGTTAAATGCAATCTGGTGGTAAGAAATCAATTTGGTCAAAACTGTGCGCTATACGAAAAATCATACAAGTTTAAACAACACGACCATCTGATTTGTTTAAATACTGATGAAATGTTCGAATTTTGTGATCCGCGGATTATGGAAATACAAAAATCACTCGAAGCCCAGTTCAATGTTAAGATAACACATCATTCTCTGAATTTTTATGGATTCAAAGAGCAGGAGAACGAAATAATATAAAGAAATAATTCCGACAAAAAATTATGAAAGTTGATGTAATATTAGGTCTTCAATGGGGAGACGAAGGAAAAGGAAAAATTGTAGATGCGCTCACTCCGCAATATGATATAATAGCACGTTTTCAGGGAGGTCCCAATGCCGGGCATACCATAGAATTTAATGATAGCAAAATTATTCTGCACACAATTCCTTCCGGGATTCTGCACAAAAACACCATAAACATCATCGGAAATGGCGTTGTTATCGATCCGGTTATTCTGATGAAAGAACTTGCAAAAGTAAAATTGCATAACCCCAATGCTGCTAAAAAACTTTTCATCTCAAAACGCGCACATTTAATACTTCCCATTCACCGTGCTTTGGATGCGTGTTACGAAAAGGCGAAAGGTGCCGAAAAAATCGGTTCTACTTTAAAAGGAATTGCACCTACTTATTCTGATAAGTATAATCGCAATGGCATAAGGGTAGGCGATTTAACTCATAGTGATTTTGCAGGAAAATACAATCGCCTTGCCGCCGAACATCTTAAAATTATTGAACTTTATGGTTTCAATATCAATCAGCATTATATTGATGGTATCATTTACACCGAATACGAAGCATTGTGGTTTCAGGCCGTAGAAGAAATGAAAAAACTCCAGTTTATTGATACCGAAATATACATTAATCAGGCTCTTGCAGAAGGCAAAAGTGTGTTGGCCGAAGGGGCGCAAGGCACTTTGCTTGATATCGATTTCGGAGCTTATCCTTTTGTAACTTCATCCAATACAATATGTGCCGGTGTTTGTTCAGGCCTGGGTATTGCCCCACAAAAAATAGGCAAGGTGTATGGTGTTTTCAAAGCCTATTGCACCAGAGTTGGTAGTGGTCCGTTTCCTACAGAACTTTTTGACGAAACAGGTGAAAAGCTGCAGAAACTAGGAAATGAATTTGGAAGCACTACCGGTCGCCCCCGTCGTTGCGGCTGGTTGGATTTACCATCGCTCAAATATGCTGTAATGATTAATGGTGTCACCGATTTAATTATGACCAAAGGAGATGTGCTAAGCAGCTTCGATATCATAAAAGTGGCCACTTCGTACACAATTAATAATAAAACGGTGGACTATATGCCATTCGACATTTCAGAAACCCATACTATACCCGAATTTGCTGAATTACAGGGATGGAACCAAGCGGTCGATACCCTTCAAAACATCTCAGAACTACCACAACAATTAATGGATTATGTAAATTTTATTGAAAAAAACACTCAAATTCATATTTCTATCTTATCTTTAGGGCCTGATAGAAAACAAACGTTTAATCTTTAATAGTATCAACATGAACACAAAAGCTTTTTTTCTTCTTGGATTTTTATTTTTTAGCCTGACCTTGGCCAATGCGCAAAAAATTTCAGAAAGCAAAGTACCTCAGGATGTAGTAATAAGTTTTAAATACAAGTATCCGGATGCTGAAGTTAGTAGCTGGGAACAAAACAAGGATATTTATATTGCCAAATTCAAACTGAACGATCAGGTCGGCACTGCCGAATTCACTGATAAAGGAGTTTGGAATGTTACAAAATATGCGGTAAGCGAAAAAGAACTCCCCACCCCTATTCTTAATTATTACAAAGAGAATTATCGTAGTAAGGAATTCGTAATTTCAGTTTCTGAATTGCAAAAAGACAATAACGACAATACCTTTTATTATATGTTGTTGAAAATTGAAGGAAATAAACAAATCAAACCGGTGGAGCTTACTTTTGATCTGACAGGAAAATTAGTTTCTAAATCAGATGCCGGAGATGTTAAAACCAAGGACGATGGTAAAGAAAATAAGGATAATAAAGAAAAGGCTGACTCCAAAAAAGAAGTTCCGGTTGAAACCATAGCTGCCATTGATACCAGCGAAAAATACATTGTTGATATTGCAAAAGTACCCGCCCTGGCCAAAACATCATTTGCTACCAAAGTAAAAAAAGCTTCAGGTACCGTTTGGTATTTTCAGAATAAAATTTACACTGCAAAATATAATATTTCCGGAAAAAACGGCCAATCTACTTTTGCTAAAGATGGCACCTGGATAGAATCACGCGTGGATGTATCACCTGAAACCTTGCATCAATTGATTTTGGCTTATTTAAAAGACAACTACCGTAATTTCAAAATAAAGACTTCTGAATTGGTTTCTCAACCTAAAGATAAATCTATCTTTATCAGAATGTATGATAAACGCAGCAAAGCCACTCCACCTCCTTTAACAGAGATTTGGTTTTCGCCAATTGGAAAATTTTTAAGTGTTACCAAGCCCGATGTGGTTGATGACAATGAATTATACAACAAGAAAAGAAAAGAAGATAAGGAAAACGAATTTTTGTCGGATGTAGATAAAAAAGTGGTTCCTTATGAAAATGCAAACAACTATAATGATAAGGTAAGTTTTAAAGAGTTGCCTACTCCGATTGGTGTTTATTTGAAACAATATTACAAAGAACATGCGGTTAAAAGTTCCCGACTGATTAGCGATGATGAGTTAGGCAATGTTTATTATCTTATTGTAAAAGCTGAGGATACAAAATATTCGGTTCATCTTTATTTTGATTTGCAGGGGAAATTCCTCAAGAAAGTGGACGAAGCTGAAAACAAAGCCAAAACCGATGCTGACAAAATACCCGAACAAAAGAAAAAGGTAGAAGCTGAAAATGTGGAAGAAGAAGACCAGGGTTCAGGAAAACCAATATCAAAATATGGACTTCCTGAAGAAGTGGTTAATGTGGCCGATTTGCCTGCAAGCATTACAAAATATTTGAAAAAAAATTATCCTACTCAAACCATTTCCGAATCGTATTTTAAATCGGATGAGGATTTAGGAAACTGCTATTTATTGGTATTAAGAAAATCGGGCGAAAGAAAAATCATTAAATTGTATTTCGATCTCGACGGAAGTGTTTTGAAAATGGAAACAGATAGTCAATAGTTTTTATTGGATGTTCTGTTGCTTATTGATGTAATAATAAATTTTTATTTTTAGCGTTAACTTGTTGAATTGTTTTATTCTTAACATGCCGATTGTCGATTGACGATGATCTGCAGTTAACTACTTTTGTCCATCACCTAACCTCTGTAAATGAAGTTTGTTTTTCAGCTTTTATTATTATCAATTTTCAGCCTGAATTCGGCTATTATTTTTGCTCAGGAAAAAGCTCCTTCTAAGAAAATTGAACTTGTAGGAGCCGAAAGTGCCATTTATGATAAAGCAAAAGGCGATTTTACTTTGCTGATAGGCAATGTAATTTTCAAACACGAAAATGTGTTGATGTATTGCGATAGCGCTCACTTGTTTTCAGAAGCCAACAGCCTTGATGCTTTCAGCCATATTCACATAAAAGCCAGCGACTCTGTTAATATCTTTGGCGATTCACTTCGATATGATGGTAACACCAAAATTGCTGAAATCCATAAAAACGTTAAGCTGATTGATAACGAAATTACACTTACAACCGAGCATCTTACTTACGACCTTAAAGCAAAAACCGGGCAATATTATGATGGCGGAAAAATTGTTGACCCCGAAAATACCTTAACAAGCAAGCTGGGCTTTTATTATTCGGAACCTAAAGATTTCTTTTTTCATGATTCCGTAGTGTTGGTTAATCAGGAATATACCATTCACACCGATTCAATGGTTTATAATACTGCTTCCGAGATATCTCATTTTGTGGGACCCTCTCTGATTTTTAGTAAAACGGATTTTATTTACACCGAAAAAGGATGGTATAACACCAAAAAAAATAATGCCGAGTTCACGAAAAAAAATGTAATTAAAAACAAAAGTCAAATACTTTTTGGCGATAGTATTTTTTACGACAGACAAAAAGGATTGGGTTTAGCCTATCGCAATGTGGTGATTTTCGATTCAACAAGAAACACTTTTATCAAAGGCGATTTTATTCGTTACGACCAAAAGAATCAGTATAGTTTGGCTACAATTAAAGCAGAGCTAATTCAGATTGATGAACAAAAAGACACCTTGTTTCTTCATGCTGACACATTGGTTGGAACTTTCGATACGCTTTCTCAAAAAGCCAAAGTGATGTATGCTTATCATAAGGTGAAATTTTTCCGTAACGATTTGCAGGGAATGTGCGATTCGCTGGTATATAATTATGCCGATTCAACCATTCGCTTGTTTTATAATCCACTTATATGGACTGAAGAAAAGCAGTTATCTGCCGACACCATTATTTTATTACTCAGCAATAGTCAGATTGATAAAATGATTTTACGCCACGCTTGTTTCCTTATTGGCACTGACGATTCAACCAAAAACCGATTCAATCAGGTGAAAGGGGTTAATATGGTAGGCCTGTTTAAAGATGGGTTGCTGAAAAAAATTAAAGTGTACAATAATGCTGAAACCATCTATTTTATGCGAGAAAATAATGGACAGAAAACGGGTACCAACAAAGCCATTTCGACCAATATGGACATAGAAATTCAGGACAGTAAAATCTTTTCTATTTCATTTCTCGACAAACCTGTTGCTACACTTTATCCTGACAAAGAACTTAAAGGCAAATATCTTTTGTTGAAAGATTTCAACTGGCTGGAAAAATACAGACCCAAAACTAAGTATCATATTTTTTTTTGGAAGTGAGGAGAAGTTGGAAGTCGGAAGACCGAAGTCGGAAGAAGGGTACAGAAAATTTATTTATTGTTGAAGTAGTGAGTAATTTTATAAGTAATAATAATGGAGTTTAAATTCGAGAAGCTTATTATTTGGCAAAAGGCAATGGAATATGGAGAGTGTATAAATAAAATTGCTTATACGTTCCCTAAGGAAGAAGTATTTAACCTTTCATCACAGATTAGAAGGGCCGTAGATTCTATTGCTCTAAATATTTCAGAAGGAGCAATCGGACAATCTAATCTAGAATTCAAAAAATTCATGGGATATGCTATCCGTTCCCTTGCTGAAGTTGTTACTTGTTTATATAAAGCTAGAAACAGGCAATATATTTCGGAAGAAGAGTTTAACAAGCAATACGCATTTGCATTCAAATTAATGAATATGATGATTTCCTTTAAAGAAAAAATAAAATGAGAATACTCAGATCCCTATCGTTCGAACTTTCGATTCCTGACTTCAGTCTTCGGTCTTCGGTCTTCCGACGCCTGACTCCTGACTTCAGTCTTCCGACTTCTGACTTCAGTCTTCGGTCTTCTGACTTCGGTCTTCCGACTTCTGACTTCTTCCCCTCAACAACCCCCTAAAGCAATGCATCTGTTTTTAGTAAAAAATCTCATCTCAAATCTCTATAGTTTCGATAAAGAAGAATCGAAGCATTTTAAAGTATTGCGTTTAAAAAACGGTGATGCGGTTTATCTTACCGACGGAAAAGGCAATATGCATAAAGCTGAAGTAATTGATAATAATTTCAACTCCACTCAGGTGAAAATCGTGGACACATTTTCGGCTTACAACAAGCGCTCGTTTTACCTTCATATTGCCATTGCCCCAACTAAAAGCCCCGACAGATTTGAGTGGTTTCTTGAAAAAGCAACCGAAATAGGTATTGACGAAATTACGCCCATTATTTGCGATAGGTCAGAAAAAACTCATCTGAAAATGGATAGATTGGAAAAAATTATTGAATCGGCCACCAAACAATCTTTTTCGGCTTATTTGCCTAAATTGAATGCGCCTTTGCCTTTCAATGAAATTATTTCTTCAAGTAGTTCACAACAAAAATTTATTGCTTATTGCAATGATGCAGATCGTAATCATTTGAAATCAGTTTTTATACCCGAAAAACCCATTCTGATTTTAATTGGGCCTGAAGGCGATTTCAGCGAAAGTGAAATTGCGGTAGCAAAAAAAAATAATTTCATTCCAATAAGTTTGGGAAATTCGCGTTTACGAACCGAAACCTCAGGTGTGGTAGCCTGCACAATTGCAAATTTGATTAACTTTGCGTAAAATGAAACTGATGAAAAAATTTCTGATACTATATATCCTATTGGGCTTTTCGCTTCTTGCAGGAGCTCAAAACATTCAAATAGCCTTGTTGAAATACAGTGGAGGAGGCGATTGGTATTGCAATCCTACTTCCTTGCCAAATCTTGCCAAATTTTGCAACCAAAATCTTGGAACTAATATTTCAGAAGATATCACAACAGTTGAGGCTGGTAGTGCAGAGATATTTAATTATCCTTTTGTGCATCTCACAGGTCATGGCAATATTGTTTTTACTTCTCAGGAAGTCAAAAACATGAGAGATTATCTGGTTTCGGGGGGCTTTCTGCATATCTGCGATAGTTATGGTTTAGATAAATTTGCCCGTAGGGAAATGAAAAAGGTTTTTCCTGAACTCGATTTTGTTGAAATTCCGTTCAGCC
>CAYYQJ010000006.1:0-19647 GCA_964473775.1 uncultured Bacteroidales bacterium
CCGGTATTATCCAAACTAAAGCTGATACTATTAAACTGACATTCGTTATATTCGCTGTATAAACTACCGGAAGCCACTATATCAGGAGTTGCAGGATGTACCATAATACAAACCGAACTACCATTATTATATTCTCTGCATTCGCTTACAAGACCGGTATAATCAGCCGAGGTAGAGATATAGGTTCCACCCAGGTTGTTAAAGGCCATGGCAGGAATATTTACTACAAAGGATGCACCGGGTGCTAATGGAGGTATGTTATAATTTCCGGTTGGATTAGGAACGCCATCAGGAGAATCGATATGCAAAACTGAAGCCCCACTAGCTAAATTGCCGGCATTGGTAACAGTTGCTGTCCCACTCAATGATTGTCCCTGTAAAATGTTTACACAATAATTCCAATGACACGAACCGGGATTAACGGTTTGTGGTCCTACAGAAATTGAAGAAACTAAATCAGCACAGTAATTGGTTATTATTGTTGGAGCAATAATTTCAAATTGTGTTGAAGTGTCACCGGTTAAAGTATAATCGGTAATGTGAACATTTACATGATAAATACCCGGAGGAAATGGAGCATACACATTAAAATTATAATTCCCCAAAGAATTAGTATATGTACTTCCTGTAGTACCTGTTTCAACAACAGTCCATGTAACAGTAGCTCCTGCACATGAAGGATCTAGTAATTGAACAGCAGTTCCAACATACCAGGCATAGCCACTAATACCAATAGTTGAATATTGAGGAGCAACGGTTGGTGTCGGATTAGCTGTAATTCTAATTCTTCCCGGCAAGGTATAATTTCCGTTTGTAAACGGACGAATTGCCTGATTGTCTAATTCATTTGGCTCAACTAAAACATTTGTCCAATCAATAAATACCTGCATAGGACACCATGCCGGATTGGCAGGAGTTTGAATATTCCAGGTAACAGTGGTCGTACTATAAGCACCCAACTGAGCAACAGTAATATCAGGAAATACAATGCTTGGATCAAACTGATTAACCAAATGTACCACAAAATTATCAGCCGAACGACCGGAGTAGTTATGAATGGTAGCATTTACATTTATAAAATCTCCCGGATCAGGATGAGAATTGGAAAAAGTGATATCATTGGCAAAAATAGTAATATCTGCATTTCTCAACACCTTTGGCTCATCAAGTGGGCCTAAAGTAACAGAAACATTCTGATTGCTGAAACCTGTGACTAATGTTTTCCAGTTTGATGATTCAGGTAGGTTTGTAGTAATATAATAATAATCTTTACCATCAGTTACATCCAGATCTGTTGGATCAGCTTCCACCATATAGAACAAGCGGTCGTTTGCATTAGTATATACACCATTTCCTTCAAAATCCAATTGAAGTCTTGGGTAAGTTGCAGCAGGCAAATCACCATCCGCATCTGTATATCTCACCTCAAAACGATAATTATCGGTTGGAGTACCATTTATTGGATTAACCACATGACCAACAAAACCTGAATTATTTGTAAAAGATAAAGTAGGTAAATGATTGGTGGCCGGATCAATGGCGTGGCTGATACTTGCTGTAGTGTCGCAAGGTCCTTCTGCACGAACAAAATAAACTGTATGTACTAAAGGATTCACACTAATACTAGGTCCGGTTCCTACAAAAGTACCTCCCGGGCTACCCGAATACCAGTGCCAACTAGCACCAGTTCCCAGAGAACCTCCAGAGACGGCCATGTTTGAATTAACTCCAATCCATAGCGACTGAACTGCCGTAATCGACATAGGAGCAACAGAATTGGTTTTAACCACAACCGACATAGTTACTGTTGAAGCACAGAAATTTGCAGATGGAGTAAAAGTATAAACAGTAGTTCCCGGAAATGATGTACTAATATCAGCATTCCATAATCCGGTGATTCCATTGTTTGAAACTTTCGGTAAGATACCGGGAGTTTCTCCAATGCAATAGGGTCCCAATTGAGTAAAAGTAGGAACATCAGGAGCATTTACCACAATATGCATGTAAGCTGTTGTTGCACATACCCCTGCTGAAGGTGTAAATGTATAATTATACCCTCCTGCATTTGCAGTATTTATTGGTCCATTCCAAACACCATGAATTCCATTGGTAGAAATTAATGGCAATGTATCTGGTACAGCACCACGACAATAAGGACCTAATTGTGCAAAAATTGGCACAGTGGATGGATTTATCACCACAGTCATTCTTCCCGCTGAAGCACACATTCCTGCTGCCGGAGTGAAAATGAAGGTATATGATCCGGCAACTGAAGTACTAATAACACCATTCCAGGTTCCGGTAATACCATTGAGCGAAGTAGTTGGCAATACTCCCGGAGTTGATCCCTGACAATAGGGGCCTAATTGAGTAAATGTAGGAATCACAGGAGCAATCACATTAATTGTCATGATTACTTGTGTAGGACATTGATTAGGTCCGGGAGTAAAAGTATAAAAATAGGTTCCAACAGAATCAGTCCTTATTGTTTTATTCCAGGTTCCTACAACTCCATTGTTTGAAGTTGTTGCTAAAGTACCAGGATTTGAGCCCAAACAATAAGGTCCTAACTGTGTAAATGTTGGCACAAAATCAGGATTTACTGTCAGGTGTAAAACATAGGAACTATCACAACCATGAACTGTCAAATGATGATCATAATAAGTTCCGGAGCCTGATAAGGATTGACCCCGCCATGAATAAGGATTATTTGAACAAATAGTTACGTATTCATCAAAGTTATAAATTGGATTTACGGTAAGATGTAGAGCATAACTACTATCACAACCATTCACTGTAGAATAATTTACATGATAGGTTCCTGCTGTTGAATAATTGCTGCCATGCCAATGATACGGAGTTCCATAACAGGTACTCTGATACTCATCAAAAGTGTACAGAGGATTAACAGTAAAGTAAAAAATATCAGAATACTGACCATAACCGCAATCAGTTCTTGCTCTTACTTTAACAGGAAGAGAATTAGGCTGTACATTATTAAACTTAACTGCTATTGTATTGGTATTAAAACCAGCTAAAACAGTATAAGGCACAGTAAAATTCCAATCATAACCAGTTACACCGGGTATAGGCGGAACAAAGAATATCACACTATCAATTAAGCAAGTCGCCTGATGGCCTGTTATATAACCAGGCTTAGGTGGAACCGCATTAATAGATAAGTATAAACTATCCGGATGACTATAGCAGTTGCCATTGTTTACAGTAAAAACTTTATAAAAACCGCGTTTAGTTGTATCCACACTAATTACAGGATTCTGCTGGGTTGAAGTAAATCCATTCGGACCCGTCCACCAATAGGAAGCACCTGGTACATTACTTGCATGTAAGGTAATTTGTGCACCCTGACAAACACTGGTATCATTTGAAGCAACAGGACTTGCTGAAGGATTACACAACATAAATTGCTGAGCATTAATCACACTCCATTTATTTTGATTATCCTTCACTCTTATTGCTAAAATATTAGAACCGAAATTCGTCCCCAAAGTAGATATACCTGTATTCAAATCAATGGTTGATGCAGGAGTGGGGATGGGTATAGAGATTCCATGTCCAATGCCCGGATCGGTATTGTAAAAATACTCAGCAGCAACAATCAATGGCAAAGTATCAGCCGGTTGAGTTGTTCCAACAGGATAAATAAAAACTTGTCGTGTTTCTATAACACTCCATAATCCTGATGCCAGCCTTACTCTCATAAGCAATAAGTGAGTTCCTAAGCTTAATCCGGTAGTACTTGCATCAACAAAACTATTAATACTATCACCCATGCTAACAGGTACAGGATTTGCTAAGCCTGTTCCCGGATCTGTGTCGAAAAAGTACTCGGCAGCAACAATTCCATCAACATTTCCATTAATATTAGGAACATTCAATGTTATGTCTTGCGGACAAACACCATCACTCACATGAATCGTATAGTTTCCTCCTGGAATCCCTGTAATAGATGGGACAGTTGCCCCTGTTGTCCATAAATAACTATAAACATAACTATTACCTCCACTTACTGAAACACCTGCACTACCATTTGATAGTCCATTGTTGGCATTACTTACAGAAGTGACAATATTCATAACCGGATGTACAATTACATTAACAACATTTGATGATTGAACATGTCCATATAAATCAACATAAACAACCTGATACAAACCTGATGTTTTTACAGTGATGCTTTGTGTTGTTTCTCCATTAGGCCATAAACAACTACTACCTGAAGGAGATGTTAAGATTACAGAATCACCTGAACAAAATACAAGACTACCACTAGCAGTAATTGTATTTGGCAAAATTGGACCAATTGTAATTTGTTTTATTACAGTAGCCTGACAATTGCTTCCATTACTAACAGTAAGTTTCACATCATAAGTACCCGGAGAAGGATATGTATGAGTTGAATTTTCTGTCAAAGCATCAGGATTGAGACCATTGGTAAAATACCAACTGTATTGAGTATAGAGATTTATATTACCGGATAAATTGGTAAAATTAACTACTTGCCCGGCGTTAGCCTGACTAAAAGCAAAATCAGCGGATGGAGTTAAACAACCATTTGGAGGTACAATATGAACTATTTGAGTACTTATTATTCCCCAATTATTCCGCAAATCTTTCACTCTAATAGCTACATAATGGTCACCAACGCTTTGTCCGGCTAAATTAACTGTAAAATTCTTATCAATTAAATTTCCGGCAACTACAGGAATATGAGTTCCATTTCCAGGACCAGGATCCGTATCAATAAAATACTCTGCTAATACAATAGGAACTTGAGTAGTATCTGTTACTATATTAGTCGTATTAGGCATTACATAGAAAATATGATCTAGTATGGTGCTCCAATTATGTTTATTGTCTTTAACCCTTGCATAAAAAGTATGCATACCAGAACTTAAACCTACAGTTGATGCTGTAAAGGTTTGATCTATCGAAGTAGCAGACACAGGAACAGGAATAGGATGTCCATTACCAGGACCAGGATCATTATCATCAAAGAAATATTCAATTGCCGTAATTAATGATGATGTAGTATCGTCAACAACTACAGGTTGAGTAACAAAGAATGTGGTTTGATAAGGAATAGTCCATAAACCTGTGGATTCTCTATAGCGTGCATTAAAATAATGCATCCCTAATGATAATCCTGTGGTTGGTAAATGTAAAAAACTATTTACAGAATCGCCCTGACCTGCTACAAATGTATGTGGCGTACCAACTTCAGGTGTTTCATCAATATAATATTCACCATAAATCAAACCACTGGTTAAATTACCTAAATTCTGAATAGTAAATGGAGTAGTAAGCGGACATTTTCCATCACTAACCCATACACTATATCCTCCTGAAGGTAAATTAGCTGCAGTTGGCAGAGTTTCGCCTGTGGAATACAAATATTGATAGGCCCAACTGCTTCCTCCACTTACAAAAGTGGATGCGCTTCCGTTAGACAAACCATTGCTGGCATCATTTACAGTAACACTGACATTCATTAATGGATTCACAGTAACATTAACAATGCTTGAAGTACTAAAAATTCCGTTTAAATCAGTGTATATTACCTGATAATTACCGGAGGTTGAAACAACAATACTTGATGTAGTTTCTCCAGTATTCCATTGATAATTGCTTCCGGATGGAGCAGTTAATGTAACACTTCCACCCTGACAAAATTCAGTAGGACCACTGGTTCCAATAATATTGGATAATTGAGCACCAACCATTACATAATATATCACTGAACTGATACAGTTTCCCCCATTACTAACAGTAAGTTTAACAGGATAGATACCGGCTTGAGCCCAGGTATTACTGCAATTTGCTGTAGTGTATTCAGCGACATTATCATTATTGACATCCCAGGCATAAGTTGTTGACCCACTAACCTGACTACTGGTATTTGTGAAATTCACCGCCTGTCCTGCCAAAGCAGAGGTAAACGAAAAATTCGGTGTTGGAGTAGTACAGGCTATTGGAGCCACTACTGTAAACGAACCATAATTGATTACACTCCATTTTCCTGACAAATCTCTTACCCTGAAAAACAACTTGTGAGCACCTGCTGCCAAACCAACTACACTGGCTGTATAAGGAAGATTAATAGAATCAGTCGGTGGTATATAAATTGGTATTCCACTGCCTATGCCGGGATCGCTATCAAAGAAATACTCTGCACTTTCCAGTTTGTAATTGATACTGGTTTGTGGTGGAAATGGATCAACCGGAGGTTCTACATAGAAAATATTTCTGGTGATTACTCCCCAACCTATTCTTCTGTCAAAAGTACGAATTGCAATGTAATGAAATCCCTGAGCTAATGAAGGCGGAATGTTTATACCAAAATTCTGAGCAATACTATCGTAAGCATAAACAGGTATTGATAAAGGAATTCCATTTCCAGCTCCGGGATCAACATCATCATAAAAATACTCAGCCTTTGTCATATTATATCCATTATCAACAGCAGTAGTTACAGTGGAATCTACTTTAAACATTACAGCATAAGTAGTACTCCATAAGCCTAAACTATCTTTTACTCTAACGTATAAATTATGATATCCAAAGGCAACTCCTGCTAAAGGAATATTGCAAAAACTATTGATAGAATCGCCATAACTTATCGTAAAGTTATGTCCGGCCTGGTTTACAGAGTCGATATAATATTCGGCTCTAACTAATCCATGAGGAGCCCCAACCACATTGGCTATGGTATAATTACTCGTTACAGGGCAAATGCCATCGGTAACATTTATTGAATAATTACCCGGAGCCTGACCTGCTACCATAGAGGTATGTTGTCCATTCGACCAGTTATAAGTATAAATATAACCAGTACCTCCGCTTACATTAGCCATAGCACTTCCGTTCGACAAACCATTGTTTGCAGGACTTACCAATAGCGACAAACTTAAAACAGGATTAACTGTTACAGAAACAACATTAGAAACTGCTCCATAGCCATAAGAATCAATATAACTTACCTGAAAAACTCCTGAAGCTTTTACGGTTATCTGTTGAGTAGTGGCTCCGGTATTCCATTGAAAATTAGTTCCGGTTGGTGCAAGAAGACGAACGCTATCACCCTGACAAAATACGGTATTACCAGTTATTGTTATGGCTCGGGAAAGTACCGGCCCAACCAAAATCTTTTGTTTCCAATAAGAGGTACAGGTATCCGAATTATATGCCTTTAAACTCACATCATAATATCCTGAACTAGGAAAGCTATATGTGGTATTAAAAGTAGTTGCCATTATCGTATCAGGTGGTTTAACAATTTTCCACAACCAGGTAGTTCCTATACTTGAATTGGTTGTTAAATTAGTAAAATGTGTTACACTGCCCGCATTTACCGTATCTGATTTAAAATACGCATTTGGGACTGAACATCCGGTAGTCTTTATAAGAAACGATTTGGTTCCTACAACACTCCAGTTATGTGTGATATCTTTTACCCTGAATCCAATTATATGGGTGCCTGGCAATAAAGAACTCACATTTACTGTATAAGCCTGATTGATAGAATCACCCGCGAGAATAAACATAGGGATTCCATTACCAACACCCGGGTCGGCATCAAAAAAATACTCTGCCTGCGAAAGCCGGAAAGTAAGATTTGATATCACAGGTGGGGCTTCGAGCGGATTTAGCAAAAAGAATTGAGAGCTAACAACACTCCAGTTGTGTAGGCTATCCATCACTCTAATATAGAGGTTGTGATAACCCGCATCTAATCCCCAAACATTTGCCGTAAAAGTATAACCCGCGGTAGTATCTGCAATAAAACCAGGAATGGGAGTTCCCAACCCAATGCCAGGTTCGTTGTCGAAGAAATACTCTGCCTTTTTTATGTTTTGGCTATACGCAAATTGTAATTGCAATATAACACAAAACCTCAAAAGCCAGGGTATGACTTTAAGGAATAAATTTTTCATAACACTATTATAGTAGGTATAAAAAATTATTTACGTGTTTTTGCTTTTACATTTATTTGAAGAGTTCCTCCAACAGGAACAGATGAAACCGGTACTGTTATAGATGTTACTACAGGTAGTTTAGAATTGCCGGGCAGATTGTGTAAACAAGGTGAGCTTCCACCTGTGATACCCATATTTACATTATTGGTACCTGTGCCAATACAAGGCGAACCTGCCAATAAAGCAAAATCGTAACTCCAGGAAAATGAACCGCCCAAGGTTGGAAAACTTGTAAATTTGGGATTAACTCCTATGATATTACCACCGCCTGCATTGTTACCATAAGGCAATGTGTTTGAATTATTAAAATAGGTACAGTTATTATTAAACGTACTTAACGAAAGGCCTGTTGGTTGAGCCTGATAAAAAATACAGTTTTCAACTACCAATCCGGTAGCGCCAAAAACATCGCCTGTACGGTTCATAAAATTACAATTTCTTATAAAAACCTGACCATTCATATTGATATTAGAATTGATATCTGCTCCGTCTCTTGTAAAAATACTATTAGTAATTAGAATATTAGTCATAGAACTACTGTTCAAATTTATATAAGCACCTGTATTAAATAAACAGTTTCTGAATGTAATGTTATTGTAGATTTGCCCTCCAAAGTCGTTATAATAATTGAACGCACAGCGATCAAATTCCAAATTTTCAATTTTATTCTGCCCGGCCAATTGCCCACTAAAACTTCCATAAAAATTCACGTAATAAGAAAAATAAATTCCATAAAATTTACTACCACTTGAGCCAAATGCATTATTTACATTCTGTAATTGCACACCTCCACTAACCTGAGTAGATTGTCCATCAGGATTATTAATACCTTCGCCATAGAAAACCAGTCTTCTGTCGATAATTAAAGTTTGATTATAAGCAGTCGAAGAACCTGCAATCAAAATGGTGTCACCCATAGCAGATGCATTGATAGCTGTTTGAATGTTTGAGTACTGTGCAGGTTTGTCGGAACGATTGCTGACAGTACGAATTGTTGCATTGGCAACAAGGAAACTTAAGCTTAATAAAGCCGTTACAAAAAATAATCTAAATGTTTTCATGATAAAAATGTTTTTTTTAGTTTTTCCTTACTCATGGGCTTTTCAGGTTACGCCCCCAACACAATTACCTGGTCGGGAAAGGTGAATTTCTTATTGTGTTTTTCGATTTTACACACAATTTTTTTCAAAGTTAATTGTTTTTTTTTAAATTTTAGAATGCTATGATATAAATCAATACGGGTTTTATAAAAAACAAATGGATCATCAATTTTGTTTGTCTTGTTTTTTATTGATTATGTGTAATTTAAAATATTGTTTGGATAAGGGTGGATATTTTTGAAAATTTTCAAAGTAAGATTAAGAATTTAAAGAATAAAATTTCTTTTTAAATCCATCTTCACTAAAATTTCAGAATTAATAACAAAAAACTAAGAAAAAAAAACTCCCGAAAGGCATAACCTAACGGGAGTTTTTTTGACAACTGAATTCCTGTAAGTAATTAATAATTAAATTTAATAATACCCTTAATGCCGTTTAACGATAATTAGTAGGCATTATTTAAGTATCATAAAAGGAAATGGCTCACTCATTTCTGATTCGCCATCTTTTGAAATAGAACTAAACATCAGATAATATTGCTTTAAAGGATCAATACCATTAATAAACTGATAAGTTTTTGTGGTGCCTTTCTGACGGTTCCACTTTTTCTCATCGGTTGGATCAGGTTCGTTGGTTTGACAAATAAACACTAAATAAGAAACAGCATGTTCAACAAAATTCAAAACAACTTTTACTTGTTTTGATAAGGAAGTAGGAAATACACTAATTGGCGGTCTTTTTTCTCTTTTGCCAATTTTTGCAAGATTAAACCCGCTTGATACGAGCATAACTTCGTCTCCTTCAGCGGTAAAGTTAACATATACAGCATTCTTTTTTAGCATAAGTTCTAATTCTGTCCGAATTTTTGCTGCAAGTTTGGTAGATTCGTGGTCGCCTTTAACCGACTTGTTTAAAGCCTCGATGTAGGCATTCAGTTTAGTATTAATTTGTGCTGCAGTATAATGTAAATCAGGGAAATTTAAATTATTGGTTAAACAAAAAATAACATACAACACAAATTCGATGAAAGTAGGTTGATTCAAATTCGAATAATTCGTTTTTACTTTTTTCATTATTTTTATTTTTTAAATTAATAATCTAATTTTGTTTCGAAAGCTTTCCTTAGGAGCTTTCATTTAATTTGGAATTAACATTATAAGGACGTTAAAAATTGATTTATAGCCATATAGTCATAGTTCGAGCAACTTAAAACCATGTTACTTCAAAATAACACTTTGTTGCAACAACATGAAACCATTTTTCGGCAACATAAAATCATTTTTCGGAAAAATGAAATCATGTTGCGATAAAATGAATTTATGTAGCTAAGCCATGAAACCATGTTAAGACAGCAGGAAAGCATGTTGCGACCAAATAAAACTATGGGTCGGCAACTTAAAACCATTGCCAGAATACATGAATTCATGTTGTTACTATAAGAAGCTATAATCAGACAATATCAAATTATGTTCCGGCAACATTAAACCATTGAGTTGGAAAATTAAATTATGTTTACGGAAGAATGATTTGATGGAATAAAAATAATAATAATCATAGATTATCAGTATTTTACAACTTGTTTATTATCCACAGGAATTCAGTATGTCAAAGAACGGGATTGAAATTAGGTTCGAAAAAACAAGCATTTTTATCGAATCAAAAATCAGCAACAAAGATAATCATTTTTTTTCAAAAGTCAAGTATAAAAGCTGGAAAATAACTTTATTGTAAAATATTTTTTTACTTCAAAAAATTTGTACTTCACAACTCCTTACAACATGCTGTATTTCTATTGCTTACGCAATGTCATAAAAAAGAAAAAATATTTGTAGTTTCCTGAAGGTAATAGGGATTATGGGTTAAATGGGGTGCATTTTTAAAAAAAATAAAAGAGAATAGAGAAAAAACATAAAAAAAACAGTCACAATATAGCTTATGGAGAAAATAATAGTGGAGAAAAAAATCTCCACTATTATCAAAATTTATTATTTTTGTTCTTGAAATAAATTAAGAAGTACCGCAGATCCTGTTCCTCACATCAAGTATCGGGAGATGATATTATGCTAAAAATTAATACTGAACACAAATGAGTAATCTAAAACGAAAATGGCTACCTTTTGAAGAAGCGAGAGCCTTTGCTCGCGAGCTTAATTTAAAGAGAGGCCTTGATTGGGATGTTTTTACTGAATCAGGAAATTTGCCACCAAATATACCCAAAGTTCCACAATCATTATATAAAGATAAAGGGTGGAATGGCTTTGGCGATTGGCTTGGAACTAAGACTTATAAAAACAAAAAAAAAGAATATCTTTCATTTAAAGAAGCCCGGAAATTTGCTCGTTCGCTAAAGTTAAAAAATGGTCCCGAATGGCGAGCGTATTGTAAGTCGGGATTAAAACCCGACAATATCCCATCTTCACCCTACAAGTATTACGATAAAGAATGGTCGGGCATAAATAATTGGCTTGTGACTAAAAGGAGAGACAAATTTTTGTCATTCGTGGATGCAAAAAAATATGTTCGAAAACAAAAATTAAAAACCACAGAAGACTGGTACAATTGGTGCGGAAATGGGAAAAGACCTTCAAATATACCTTCAAATCCGAATATTCATTATAAAAACCTGGGTTGGAAAGGTATACGTGATTGGCTTGGAACTCGTTAAAACACAAGTGTAAGTGAAAAAACGGGGTTATGTTGCCGATATATTGTCCCTAACTGGACAACGAATTCAATATAAATGATTTCTGCACTTATAAATAGCAATAGAAGAATAATCCACAACAAGCAATATCCCGTAAGGACAATATATCGGTAGAAAATAAAATGAACACATGCACCCGAAGTCAAATATTGTCTATCCCTTACATGAAGCGAGGAGAGTCGATAATATGGTAGAAATTAATACAGAAACCAGATGAAATATAAACCGAAAAATTGGATGCCTTTTGAAGAAGCAAGAGCCTTTGTTCACGCCCTTAACTTAAAGAATAACATGGATTGGATTGGGTATACTGATTCGGGAGATTTGCCACATAATATACCCAAATCTCCACGAATAATATATAAAGACAAGGGTTGGAAAGGCTTTGGTGATTGGCTTGGAACTGGAGCTATTCAAACCCAAAAAAGAGAATATCTTTCATTTATAGAAGCCCGGGAATTTGCTCGGTCGCTAAAATTAAAATGTGGACGCGAATGGGTTATGTATTGCAAATCGGAATTAAAACCCAACAATATACCTGCATCTCCCGCCCATTATTACGATAAAGAATGGTTAGGAATTAATGATTGGCTTGGAAATAAAATAAAAACAGATTACCTGCCTATTGAGGAAGCCAAAATTTTTGTTCAAAAACAAAAATTAATAAGTAAGGCTGAATGGCTCCTTTGGTGCAAAAGTGGGGAAAAACCTATCAATGTCCCCACTTATCCCGAGATTTATTATAAAAATAAAGGGTGGAATGGATGGGGTGATTGGCTCGGAAGTAGTTAAAACGCTAACTGAGGTGTAAGAACCCATTCGAAAGTGCTTCCAACCGCCATCGATCTATACATAAAGGCTGTGCTTTTTGCGAATCGACTTAACAACTCAATAAACAATATTCCTCTCAACAACAAATACAAATATCACATTGCGTCAATAAATATTTTATTAGTTTTGTATATTGAACCTAAAAATAGCTCTATCTTTATACCCATTTTTAAAATACATCCATAATGTATTGTTTATAAACCAAACAATTGGTTTATGAAGGTTGTTAATCAAATAATTCCAAACAAATTAAACCTCTGTTTATGAAAAAAATCAGTTGCCTTGCTATTAGAAAAACATCAGTTTTTAATGCTAAATTGCAAAATAAAGTAAAGTTAATAATCCTGATTCTGCTATTTTTAACTTCAGCAATCAGTCTTAATGCACAAAACACTTACTGCAACCCCGGCAGTGCATTGTGGAATGAATCCGTTTACCTCACAAGTTTTAGATTCGGCAATATAAATTTAATCAACATTCCACATACTCCGGGATATGGCAATTATTATGATTACACCAACATCATTGACAGTTTAAAACAAGGATTTACTTACAATATGCAATGCCATGTACCTGTTGATTCTTTAAATACCAGCTATATAAAAATATGGATTGATTTTAATAAAGATACTGTTTTTAGCAACAACGAACTTATTTATTTAAGCTCATCGCCGGCAAAAATATTATCAGATTCTATTACCATGCCTCATGTTGATTCTACCGGTCCGTTTAGAATGAGAGTTAGATTATTTGATTTTTACAATACTTTTGATGCTTGCCAATCAAATGGATATGGTTGTACTTATGATTTTACCGCTCGCTTATTTCCATCACCTGGATGTAGAAGCATACCAAATCCGGGCAATACACTATCAACAACCAATACAGTTTGTACAGGAACTTTTTTTACTTTGAGTTTGCAAAACAGTTTTAATAGAATCGACAGTGTTGGTTTTCAATGGCAATCATCATTTAGTCCCGAATGGCAATTATCTGATCCCAATCAATGGAATAATATTTCTGGTGCAAATGCCAAAACCTTGACAATTTATCAGTCACAATCTACATATTACAGATGCGCTGTATTTTGTTTGAGAGACCCGGGTGGTGTTGATTTTTCAAATCCTTTCCTTGTCTATAATAATAGCTTATTTGAATGCAACTGTACTCCTCCCCCATCCACTTATCTCTGCTCTACTTTTATCAGCAATGTTACCACAAGTGGTGGAATAAGTGATTTTAACAACAATTCCGGGTGTTCTGCTACTTCTTATGAAGATTTTCGCAACACTGTTGTTGCATCCAACATGCAACTTTCGACTACCACTTTAACTTTCGCTTCAGACACTTATGCATTTGATTATTCTGTTTGGATTGACTTTAACGATAATGGCATTTATAATAATAATGAAAAAGTAGTTTCGCTTAATAATCCTGATGGTTTATTAAGTGTTTCGTGCAACTTTATAATCCCCGAAACAGCAGCCCCCGGAACTCATAATATGCGTGTAAGAGGCGATTTTGATAGTACTCCATCTGACCCATGTACTGGATTGATGTATGGCGAAACCGAAGATTATTCTTTTACAGTAATCGCTAAACCGCCCTGTAATGCAACACCTAACCCTGGAAATACCATAGCCACTGCTACGTCTTTTTGCCCGGGCAATGACCCTATAACTTTAAGTTTACAAAACAGTGTAATTGATATTGGCATAACATACCAGTGGCAATGGTCGGCAAATGATACTATATGGGGAGATATTGCTGGAGCTAATAATGAAACAACCCTCATTTCGCAATCAGCAACTACTTATTACCGCTGTAAGGTAACTTGTGTTTCCGGACCCAGTGTGGCTTATTCAAATCCCATTCAGATACTGATAAATCCCCCATCGGCTTGTTTGTGTATCCCTTCTGCTTCAATTTCAGCCTGTAGTTTTATGTGGATAGACAATGTTATTACCCATGGAGGTGTATCTGATTTTAGTCATTCTTCGGCATGTTCTGCTACTTCCTACAGCAATTTCAGCACCTCCTGCAATGCCTCAAATGTTCCGGGTGGCACCACAACTTTGACTCTTTCGTCGGCGAATTATCCCCTGTGTTTTTCTGTTTGGATAGATTTTAATGATGATGGTAATCTGACACCAGAAGAGCAGGTAATTATGAATGCAAATTATGATTATCAATCTGTTGATGAAAGTTTCACTGTTCCTACCGATGCTGTTCCCGGTACCCATATCATGCGTGTTCGTGGAGAATATTATTCAACTATTGCCGACGCTTGCACTCAATTGTTTTATGGAGAAACCGAAGACTATTTATTTACGGTGGTAGGGCCATGCAGCGGCACACCCAACCCGGGCAATACCTTATCCAACAAAAGCTCGGTTTGCGCGGGAGCCAGCTTTACTTTAAGTTTGCAAAACCCTGTTCTTGCAAGTGGAATTACTTATGTATGGCAATCGTCTTCTGATAGCCTTGCATGGAATGATATACCAAATGCACTCAGTTCATCTTTAATTACAACTCAGGAAGCACCAACCTATTATCGTTGTGTGGTAAGTTGTAATGCAGGGCCAGCAACAAGTATTTCTAATCCCGTTCAGGTTATCATGTCCACAGTGGATTGTTATTGTATTCCGGCTGTATCGAATATGGCATGGCAGGGCTGTATGGATGTCACTTTGAACAATGTTACAACCAGTGGCGGATTAACTAATTTTAGCAACCCCAGCAGTTGCGAACCGGCTTCTTATTCAAACTACAGTGCTACCCTTTCGGCATCAAACTACGTGAATGCAACCACCAAAATGACTTTCTCGTCAGATTATAATCCATGCAATTATTCAGTTTGGATTGATTTTAATGCCAATAGCATTTTCGAACCAACAGAGCAAGTGATTTTTTATACGAATATGAATGACTTAACTACCGTTGCGGATAGTTTTCCAGTTCCTTCAAACGCTTTGCCCGGCACTTACAGAATGCGGGTTAGGGCTGATAAATTCTGGTTTGGCATGATAACCGACCCATGCTATACTTTAATGTTTGGTGAAACTGAGGATTACTCATTTACAGTAGTAAATAACAATACCGAACTGCCTGCCACGCCAACAATAGGAACATTAATCCAGCCCAATTGCGATGTTCCGGTTGGAAGTATAGAACTCAGCAATTTGCCTGGGAATGGCGATTGGACAATTACCCGTTTACCCGATAATACTCCTTATCCGGGCACAGGAACTTCGATTACTTTGTCAGATATTCCGTCTGGCACCTATTCATTTACTGTTACCAATGCTGCCAATGCCACTTCTCTTGCATCTGCTGAGGTGGTGATAAATGGTATTAAATGCGTCAGCCTTCATTTGTATTTAGAAGCATTGTATAATGCCGCCGCAAGCAAAATGAATGAAGCTCTGGATTTGGATGCGGTTAATGGAGGGAATATTCCTAAATTCGGAACAGGTATAGCTGATGCTATTGAGGTTGAATTGCATGATGCAGGCAACTACAGTATCATTTTATATAACACAGGCAACCTCAATCTGAATACTGATGGATATACTACTTTTTCTTTACCAACCAGTTTTACAGATTCGTATTATATAGCCATCAGAAACCGCAACGGAATTGAAACGGTAAGCACTTCTGCTGTTTCTTTTGCAGCAAGCAGCATCAGTTATGACTTTACCAATGCAGCTTCACAGGCTTATGGAAACAATCTGAAAGAAATTTCAGCAAGCAACTTTGCTGTTTATGGTGGTGATGTAAGTCAGGATGGCATAGTGGATGGTTCTGATATGGCAGCTATCGACAATGCCAGTACAGCCGTAATGAAAGGTTATTACCCGGAAGATGTTAACGGAGATGGCATTGTGGATGGATCTGACATGGCATTGATTGATAATAATTCTACTGCGGTGATTCAGAAGAAAACACCGTAAAAGGGAATAGGGAATAGTTGAAAGGGAATAATTTGTTGATGGCAAGGCAAGTTCTTTAGTTGATATTTTGTCATCTTGTTTCTTGACGAACTTTACAAACTTGATGAACTTTATGAACTTGATAAACTTTATGAACTAAATATTGCATTTCACAAGAAATTCTTACTTTTGAAAAAAATTATCAAACCTAATAATTGCAATTATGAATTACTTATCAAACCGTATCAATAGTTTATCTGAATCTGAAACCCTTGCGATGACACAAAAAAGCCGTGAGCTAAAAGCACAAGGATTTGATGTGATCAATTTATCTATTGGTGAACCCGATTTCAATACACCGGAATTTATTAAAGAAGCTGCAAAAGAAGCCATAACTCTTAATTTTACTCACTATCCTCCCGTACCCGGATATCCTGAATTGCGTGAAGCCATTTGTAAAAAACTGAAACGCGATAACCATCTTGACTATACTCCCGATCAGATTGTGGTTTCAACAGGAGCCAAACATTCTATTGCCAACGTAATGCTGGCTTTGGTAAACCCTGGCGACGAAGTGGTGGTTCCTGCACCCTATTGGGTATCCTACAAAGAAATTGTGAAACTGGCTGAAGGCACTGCAGTGTATATTCCTTCATCTATTGAAACCAATTTCAAAATTACACCTCAACAGGTAGAAGCTGCCATTACCGAAAAATCAAAGGTTTTCATCTTCAGTAGTCCTTGCAATCCAAGTGGAACTGTTTATACCAAAAACGAATTGGCTGCTTTTGCCGAAGTTTTTGCCCGTCATAAAAACCTGTTTATCATATCAGACGAAATTTACGAATACATCAACTTTGTATCAAAACACGAAAGTATTGCGCAATTTGAAGCCATCAAAGACAGAGTGATTGTAATTAACGGAGTATCTAAAGGCTATGCCATGACAGGCTGGAGAATAGGCTATATTGCCGCTCCAAAGCCTATAGCTAAGGCTTGCGACAAAATGCAGGGACAATTTACTTCAGGTGCTTGCAGCATTGCTCAGCGGGCAGCTTTGGCGGCCATAACCATGGATCCAAAAGACAGTCCTGAGTTTGCTTGTATGCTGAATGCTTTTAAACTTCGCCGCGATTTGTTGCTTGATTTATTAAAAGATATTCCTGGAATTATAACAAACATGCCCGAAGGCGCGTTTTATGTGTTTATGGATGTAAAACATTATTTCGGCAAAACCGATGGAAGCGTTACCATCAACAATGCAGAAGAATTGAGCATGTATCTTTTAGACAAAGTTTATGTTGCATTGGTTTCAGGTACCGCCTTTGGCAACCCCGATTGTCTGCGTTTTTCTTATGCCACATCCAACGATAAAATTATTGAAGCCGTAAAACGCTTAAAATCGGCTTTGGAAGGGTTACATTAAAAACTCAAATATCATGACAACAGGAATTTCAGTCGCATTAACATTAATATTCATTGCTATCATCATTGCAAGCCTTGGGTTGGTCTTTTTTATTCTGGGACTCATACTTAAGAAACCAGGTCAGTGGGTTCCGGGCATTATTTTTACAGTAGTAGCATTTATTTTGGGTATTTACAGTTTGGTTTTATTAGGTGATTCTGCACGTTATAACAGATACAGATCACAGGATTATTCTTCTTATAACTATAACGACCAGAATGATGAATATTCCGACCGTGCTACTCCTGTTCCTGATGACAAAGCAAAAGAAAGTAAAAGAGAAGATGGCAGCCGTGTATCCGGGTTTATTCAGGACGACGATAAATCGCTCATCTATATTAAGGTTTTTCCTGCAGCCAATCTGTATGATATGGGGGTTAAAATAACGAAAATAGACACTTACTCCAATACTTCCAAAAAGCAGAAAATGATTCCTCTTGAAATAAATTTTGCCAGTAAATTCAAAGGCAATTTGGAATTGGTTCTTTTATCATCCAACGAGGATGAATTGGGCAGCAGCAGTGTTCAGGTTAATCAGGATGGCAACACAACCTTTACCATTAAATTTGTTTTCGATAAAACAGCCAATTTCCTGCAAACCGACCATGCACGGCTAAAAACTTCTTATTGATGTTCAGTTTAAATAAAAATACAATAGAAAAGCTTTTCAGCGATTTCAATAATATAAAAGTACTGGTTATAGGCGATGTAATGATAGATTCATACATCTGGGGCAAGGTGGAACGCATTTCGCCTGAAGCCCCTGTGCCCATAGTTTCTGTTTCCAAACGCGAAAACAGGTTGGGAGGCGCTGCCAATGTAGTACTGAACCTACAATCGCTGGGTGCAACTCCAATTATTTGCTCTATGATTGGAGATGATGTTCAAGGAACAGGATTTTGCAAATTATTGAACGACCATCACATCTCAGATAAAGGAATTCTGAAAAGCAAAAACCGCATCACCACCACCAAATTTCGTGTGCTTGGAAATAACACACAGATGTTGCGTGTGGACGAAGAAATGGAATCTAATCTGAACGAAGAAGATAGTTTTGCTTTTATACAGCACATCGAAAGCCTTATCGAATCTGAAAAGCCTGAAGTGATTATTTTTGAAGATTATGACAAAGGTGTTTTCACACCACAAATCATACAGCAAACAGTGGCTTTGGCTAATAAAAAGAACATCCCCATTGCAGTTGACCCTAAACGGAAAAACTTTTCCTGTTATACTCATGTAACACTCTTCAAGCCGAATTTCAAAGAACTTTGCGAAGGGATGAAACTTGAGCATGTAGCTAAAAACAAAAGCAATCTGCTGGAAATATGCTCTGAATTTCAGAAACAACAGGACATTTTGATGATGCTGCTCACCATGTCCGAATCTGGGGTATTCTATTCAAAACAAAATGGAAGTGACACCTTTGATGCCGATATATTGCCTGCACAAATACGCAACATTGCCGATGTTTCAGGCGCCGGAGATACCGTAATTTCCATTGCGGCACTTTGTCTGGCTTTAGGGCTGCAAGCGGCTGATATTGCTTTTATTTCGAACATAGCAGGCGGCCTAGATCGGAAGAGCACACGTCTGAACTCCAGTCACCTGAAGCTAT
>CAYYQJ010000007.1:0-18780 GCA_964473775.1 uncultured Bacteroidales bacterium
AGCGGAATCTTTAAACACAACGTCTTTATGTTCAAATTGTTTGGTCTTCACTTTCTCCCAGCGCGGGTCCCAATCTTTCTTTTTCACTCCGGGCGTATTAGTGAGTAATGTCCATTCGGTGTCGGCTTCCGGAGGCCATGCCCAACCGGATTTATACAAATTAACTTTTGTAACAAAATTATCTTGCCACGCATCGAATTCTATATCTGAATGAGGTATAAAATCAGGCATAAGATAAAAGTTTAACTGGTGAATATTTTATTTAAGTTTAATAAAAAATTTACTTCCTGCAAAATAAGGTATTAAAAATGACTTGCAAAAATAATAATTCATAAAAAATGTTAAATTGCGCCATGACGGTTTTTTGATAAGCACATTTAGCTTTATGATTCGCCTCACAAGGCTTATATTTTAATTTTATTCTCCTTTATAGAAAAAATAAAATATCAAACTAAAGAATGGAAATTCAGGAGCTCTTCCCAGCGGATTTTTGTTCTTCCACGGAAGTTTCAGGATATGCCTCTGAAATGTCAGGGTGCGCCCCAGAGGTTTCAGGGCGTGCCCCAGAAGTTTCAGGCCGTGCCCCAGAGGTTTCAGGGTGCACCCCGGAAGTGTCAGGGCATGCCCCAGAAGTGTCAGGGTGTGGGCCGGCGATTTTTAGGGTATGGTTTTATGTGTCATTATACATCAAAAATGTTCCGGTGTGCACCCCGGAAGTGTCAGGGTGCACCCCGGAAGTGTCAGGGCATGCCCCGGAAGCTTCGGGGAACACCCCAGTTTAAACAGTGAACAGCAAAATTGTTCTGTATTCAACTAAAAAACAAGCAGTGAATAACTAAAATCAATAATGACCCTTCTTGAAAATGTTCAATAATCAACGCTCAATTCTCAATTTTCATCGGAGGGTTCCTCGAGCAAAGTCGAGAGGTTTGTGCTATGTTATAGGTAGCTCCCGACTCCGCACGAGCAAGCCCTGAATTCTCAAAAAATGCTCAATATTCAATGCTCAATTTTCAATTTTCATCGGAGGGGTTCCTCGAGCGTAGTCGAGAGGTTTGTGCTATCTTGCAAATAGCTCCCGACTACGCTCGAGCAAGCGCCCACATCTCACATTATAAAAAAAATATCTTGTCAATTCAAAAACATTAAGTAAATTTGCCATCTGGTTAAACCAAATAATTAAACCATGAAAATAAACCAAAAAAACAAAATCATGCCGGAACCAATATTAACTACCGAAAAAATTATTCTCGAAGCAGCTAAAAAAGTGTTTCTCGAAAAAGGATTCGAAGGCTCGCGTATGCAGCTAATAGCCGACGAGGCCGACATTAATAAAGCCTTGTTGCATTATTATTTTAGAAGCAAAGACAATTTGTTTGAAGCCATTTTCGAAGAGGCGTTTATGCAATTTTTGCCCAATATCTCTCAGGTATTAAATTCTGAGTTGCCCTTGGTGGATAAAGTAAATGCTTTTGTTGAACAGTATATTAATATGCTGCAAAACAATCCGCATCTGCCCATTTTTATTATGCGCGAACTGCAAAGAGAACCGCAAAGAATTATAGCACTGATAAAGAAACTGGGATTGAAACCCGAATTAATTGAAGCTTTTTTCAGGAAAGAAAGAGAAAAAAACCAAATCGTTACCATCCCAACCACTCATTTGCTTGTAAATATTATTAGTTTGTGTGTGTTTCCGTTCATGGCCCGCCCTGTTATTGAAGGAATTGTGTTTAACAACGATGATGAAGCTTTCAATAATTTTCTTCAGGAGCGCAAAAAACTGGTGGCTGATTTTATCATTAATGCCATCACGGTAAAATAATACCTATTTCTTATGAAAAAACTATTCTTAATCAGTTTCTGCCTGATTAACTTCACTCTTTTTGCCCAAAAAGCGGATACGCTGAGTTTGATATCGTGTCAGCAACAAGCCATAGAAAACTATCCTCTCATAAAACAAAAAGATTTGCTTTCGGCCTCTGCCGATTTAAAAATCAAGAATTTCAACACGGCTTATTTTCCGCAATTGTCGCTGAATGGTCAGGCAACTTATCAATCGGCTGTAACATCAATCCCTCAGTTTAGTCCGCTATTTAAAACCCCTTCTATCAGTAAAGACCAATATAAAATCACATTGGATGTAAATCAGGTGATTTGGGATGGAGGACTCACTTCTACCCAAAAGAAACTCGAAAACAGCGGATTGCAGGCCGATAAACTTAGTGTGGATGTAGAACTGGCAAAAATAAAAGAACGCATCAATCTTATCTTTTTCAACATACTGCTGGCACAAGAAAACACAAAAATTATTCATAATGTTCAGGACGATTTGCAATCAAAGTTGAAAAAAACAGAAGCAGGAATCAAAGGCGATGTTCAGTTGCAAAGCACTGCCGATGTGTTGAAAGCAGAGTATATTAAAACCGAACAGCAACTGATAGAACTCACCGAAGCCAAACAAACAGCCATTAAAATGCTGGCCGAATTTCTGAATAAACCCATAGGAAATGATGCCGTTTTTAGCTTACCTCAAACAGAAGTAGCGTCTGTGGCTTTCGACAACAAACGTCCCGAAATGCAATTGTTCGATTATCAGATAAACAAACTGGATGTTTCAAAGAGTTTATCTACAGCACGTATCATGCCTAAGTTCTACTTTTTTGGTCAGGGTGGATACGGACGACCGGGATTTAATATGTTATCGAACGACTTCGACTTTTTTTATATTTTCGGAGCAAAGCTGAACTGGAATTTCAGTAATTTTTATCAGACCAACCGCGAAAAACAAATCATCGATATACAGAAAAACATCTTGCAAACACAGAAAGCTACCTTTGATAAAAACCTGAAGCTGTCATCTCAAAAAGATCTGGACGACATCAGCAAATACCAGCAACTGATAGCAAAAGATGATGAAATATTGAAACTTCGCGACAACATTGTTCGTTCGGCTTCGGTTCAGCTCGACAATGGCATTATCACCGCCACTGAATACGTTACCGAACTGGATAATCAGATTCAGGCAAAACTCAATATGGAACTTCATAAAGTTCAGATGCAGATAGCAAAGCTGAACTATCTGTACGCAATGGGTAAACTTTAAAAATAAATTTAGAAATAAAAAAGAAAATACAAACCAATGAAAAAACTTTTGATTATTAGCGCCATTGCCTTATTGGCAGCCTGTTCAGGAAAGAATAAAAAATCGGATGCTTATGGTAATTTTGAAGCCGATGAAGTGATTATTTCATCAGAAGTAAGCGGAAAACTGGTACGCTTTACCCTTGAAGAAGGCAATGTGATTGATTCCGGAAAGTTGATAGGGCTGGTTGATACCACCGATTTCCAATTGAAAAAGGAACAACTGATGGCACAAAAGAATGCTATAGCTACCAAATCGGGCAATATTGCTTCACAAATTGAAGTACAACAGCAACAGAAAAACAACCTCCTGATTGATAAAGCACGTATAGAAAAGCTGCTGAAAGACGGTGCTGCCACCAAAAAACAACTCGATGATATCAATGGAAGTATCAATCTGGTGGAGAAACAAATCTTAAATATTCAAACACAAAACCCGGGGGTTGCAAGCGAATTGATGGGTTTGGATAAACAAATTGCGCAAATAGAACAAAGCATCAAAAAGTGTCATTTAATCAATCCCATCAAAGGAACCATACTTGATAAGTATATGATGCAGGACGAATTGGTTGCGCCCGGAAAATCGCTGTATAAAATAGCCGACCTGAGTGTTATCACTTTGAGGGTTTACATCAGCGAATCGCAGTTATCGGCAGTAAAATTGGGTCAAAAAGTGGAGGTGCTTATTGATAAGGGAAATAATGAAATGGGGAAATATGAAGGCGAAGTAAGCTGGATTTCGTCCACTGCCGAGTTTACTCCTAAAATCATTCAAACCAAAGAAGAAAGAGTGAACCTGGTGTATGCTGTAAAAGTAAAGGTTAAGAACGACGGAGTGATGAAAATAGGAATGCCGGGAGAAGTGAATTTTAAGTAGGAAGCCGGAAGTCCGAAGTCTGAAGCCAGAAGCCAAAATGACCAATGACCAATGACTAATGACTCTTGAATGACCAAAGAATGACCAATGACAAAAAAAGATGCAAACAGTAATCGTTGAAAATATAAGTAAGAGCTATAAAAATGCAAAGGCGCTTGAGAATATTTCTTTTGAAGTGGACAAAGGCGAGATTTTCGGATTTATTGGTCCTGATGGTGCAGGCAAAACCAGTTTGTTTCGCATACTGGTAACCTTATTGTTGCCCGATTCGGGTAAAGCCAGTGTGTTGGGTCATGATGTAGTGAAAGATTATAAGAAAATCAGAAATCAGGTGGGCTATATGCCGGGCAGGTTTTCGTTATATCAGGATTTAACGGTGGAAGAAAATCTGACGTTTTTTGCAACCATCTTCAGCACCACCATTCAGGAGAATTATCATCTGATAAAAGATATTTACAGTCAGATAGAGCCTTTTAAAGACAGACGTGCAGGAGCCTTATCGGGTGGTATGAAACAGAAACTCGCCTTATCCTGTGCTTTGATTCATAAACCTGAAGTGCTGTTTCTGGATGAGCCTACCACAGGTGTGGATGCTGTTTCGCGTAAGGAGTTCTGGGAAATGCTGAAATCGTTGAAAAACGCAGGCATCACCATAGTGGTTTCCACACCTTATATGGACGAAGCTTCCCTCTGCGACCGCGTGGCTTTGATTCAAAACGGCCATATCCTGACCATTAACAAACCCGAAGTGATTACTTCTACTTTCGAAAAGAAAATTCTGGCCATTCGTTCATCCAATATTCACAAACTGCTTAACGATATGGCTGCTTATCCTTTTTGCGATAGCGTATTTCCGTTCGGACAGTATGTGCATTATACAGCAAAAAAGAACCACATTGTTATACCCGAACTGGAAAAGTATCTGATTTCATACGGACACAAAGAGATTGAAATCAAAGCCATAGATGCCAATATTGAAGATTGTTTTATGTCGTTAATGCAGCAACCATCATGAGTACAAGAGAAACAATAATTACGGTAAGCCATCTGATGAAGAAATTCGGGAGCTTTGTTGCAAACGATGATTTAAATTTCGAGGTGTATAAAGGCGAAATCTTCGGATTTCTTGGAGCCAATGGTGCAGGAAAAACTACGGCTATAAAAATATTATGCGGACTATCAAAACCTACTTCCGGCAAAGCCAACATTGCAGGATTTGATGTTTATACCCAAACCGAACAAATTAAGAACAGCATAGGCTATATGAGTCAAAAGTTTTCGCTTTACGAAGACCTGACGGTGACAGAAAATATCCGTTTCTTTGGTGGCATTTACGGTATGACCCGCAAGGAGATTAAAGTAAAAACCGAACAATTGCTCATTAAGCTCGGCTTACAGGATTCTGCAAAAAAACTCATTAAAGATTTGCCTTTGGGCTGGCGACAAAAGCTGGCATTTTCCATAGCCATTGTTCACGATCCCAAGATTGTTTTTCTGGATGAGCCTACCGGTGGTGTTGACCCCATCACCCGCCGTCAGTTCTGGAATCAGATATATGAAGCTGCTGCCGAAGGCGTAACGGTGTTTGTTACTACTCACTATATGGACGAAGCCGAATATTGCGACAGAGTATCTATTATGGTTGATGGCAAAATAGCTGCACTTGATACCCCTCTGGGACTAAAAGAAACCTTCGAAGCAGAATCTATGAACGATGTTTTCATAAAGCTGGCCAGAGTCGCTGTAAATAATTAAAATTATTATGCCATTTCATACTACTAACAAATGAAACATTTTAAAGGCTTTGTAATAAAAGAATTCTACCACATTTTCCGCGACAGGCGTACTCTGGCTATTTTGTTTATCATGCCCATCATTCAGATGCTGCTGTTCGGTTATGTGGTGACCAACGAAATCAAGGATGCCAAAATCGGTATTCTCGACCGTTCGCAGGATGAGGTAACGCGCAAGATTACCGACAAACTGAGTTCGTCAGGTTATTTCATCATTAATAAAGTACTTACCAACGAAAACCAGATAGAAGAATGTTTCCGCAGCGGCTCTGTGAGAGAAGTAGTGGTTTTTGAACCCAATTTTGCCGAACGTCTGCAAAGAGAAAGAGTCGCTAAAATACATCTTATTGCCGATGCCTCTGATGCCAACACTGCCAATCTGATTGTAAATTATACTTCGGCCATCATCAACGATTATGTTCGAAAAGAAAACGCCACTGTGAGCATGCCCATGCAGATTATCAGCGAATCGCGCATGGTTTACAACGAAGAACTGAAAGGTGTTTACATGTTTGTACCAGGCACCATGGCCATGATTCTGATATTGGTTTGTGCCTTGCTCACCTCGGTAAGCATAGTGCGCGAAAAAGAACTGGGAACTATGGAAATCCTCTTGGTTTCGCCTCTGAGGCCTTTGCAGATTATCATCAAAGTGATGCCTTATGCCATATTATCGTTTGTAAATGTAATCACCATACTGCTGTTAAGCAATTTTGTTTTTGGCTTGCCTATACAGGGAAGCATCGCCTTGCTGCTATTAGAAAGCATGTTGTTTATCATTTTATCACTCTCGCTTGGCATATTTATTTCCACATCAACCAACAGTCAGCAAACGGCAATGGTGATTTCGATGATGGGACTGATGTTGCCTACCATCATTCTATCGGGCTTTATTTATCCTGTTGAAAATATGCCAATGATTTTGCAATGGGTATGCCACATCAATCCATCGCTTTATTTTATCATCATCATAAAAAGCATCATGCTGAAAGGACTTGGATTTATGAATGTGTGGAAAGAAACCCTGGTACTATGCGGAATGATAGTGTTTTTTATAGGAATGAGTGTGAGGAAATTTAAAATAAGATTGGAGTAGAAGTAGCAAAATCACAAAAAACAAAAATCAAAAAACAAATAAATTCCAAAAATGAAAAATCAATTTTTAAAACCGTTTGAAAATTTAAGATTTAGAAATTGTAAATTACCTGCCTGCCGGCAGACAGGTTTGTTATTTGTATTTTGAGCATTGTTATTTAAAATACCACATACCAAATACCACATACCATCTACCAAAAAAATGAGAACATTATTATTTATACTTCAGAAAGAGTTTTTGCAAATCATGCGCAATCGTGCTATGATACCCATGATTTTTGTGGTGCCCATCATTCAGTTGCTGGTGATGGTGAATGCTTCTACTTTCGAAATCAAAAACATCAGCATTTGTGTGGTGGATAACGACCTCAGCTCTACTTCGCGACAACTGACCAACAAGTTCAGCAGCTCGCCATTTTTTAGAGTTACGGGCAATACTTTCGATATGAAAGAAGCCAACAATCAGATGGCTTCCGGAAAGGCACAAATGGTGTTGAGTATCCCTTCAGGATTCGAAAAGAAACTGGTGCGCGAAAACAAAGCCACGGTTCAACTGCTGTTTAATGCCATAAACGGCACAGTGGCAGGCATTGGCAATGCTTATGCCAATCAGATATTGATAGGTTTTAACCGCGAAGTGATAGCGCAATGGATAGGCGTTTCGAAAAACCTGCCCGCCCTCAAAAGCATTGAAACCATTCCTGCCTTTTGGTATAATCCGGATATGAACTATAAAGTGTATATGGTGCCCGCCATTCTGGTGATTTTGGTAACTATCATGGGTATGTTGCTGGCATCTATGAATATTGTACGCGAAAAAGAATTGGGAACCATAGAACAAATCAATGTAACCCCCATCAAAAAGATACATTTTATCGTTGGCAAACTCTTGCCTTTCTGGATTATTGCCTTGTTTATGTTGTCTTTCGGACTCACCATAGGTAAACTCATATTCAATGTGCCTATGGTAGGCAATCTGGGTTTGTTGTTTTCGGTGGCCAGTGTGTATTTGCTGATAGTGCAGGGCTACGGACTGCTGATTTCCAATTCGGCCAACACCCAACAACAGGCTATGTTTGTTACTTTCTTTTTTATGATTGTTTTTATTATGATGAGCGGTATTTTCACCCCTGTTGACAGCATGCCTCGATGGGCGCAAATAATCGATTATATCAATCCCATCATGTATTTTATGAAACTCATCAGAATGATTTTACTAAAAGGCTCTACCTTTATGGATATTTATAAAGAGCTGTTAATCATGTTGGGTTATGGCATCGGAATGATATCGCTGGCCGTTTGGAGATATAGGAAGGTGGGGAATTGAGTTTTTCAAGTTCATCAAGTTTATAAAGGTGACAAGATGTGTGCTTTTCTCAGATACAATTATAAAACGCCACGGATTCACAGATTATGGGATAATATCCTTACACATCATATTGCATCATAATAAAATTTATCGTCTTTCCATTTCGAAGGGTTATTCAGAATATAATTTGAGATTTTTTGATAGGTTTCTTTATTTCTGATAATATGATCGTGAAAACGGGATTGCCATTCAAAATCATAACCTAAACGGTGTGCATGTTTTGATACAGCCGATTTATATGCCCCAACAATGGATGACAAGGTGTTTTTCCCCTGATGTTGATACCGATTTTGCCCGATGTTTGGTTGCGACGCCTGTAGAGACAACGCATGCGTTGTCTCCTCATCATGCGGATGAGACAACGCATGCGTTGTCTCTACGATTGGGGCGTCGTGAACATTTTGGGTGTCCTGAATATTTTGGGTGTGCTGATCATTTTGGTTTTCATTTATTATCAATATTCCATGTATATGGTTTGGCATTACAATAAATTCGCCCAATTCAATGTTTTTTGCATGGTTTGTTATTTCATGCCATAAAATATCTGCAATGATACCAATACCTGAATATTCCATTTTGTTATTCAGAATATTGCCAAAGCAACAAATTCTGTTTTCTGTGCAAATAGTTACAAAATACATCGCATTGGATGCATAATCCCAATGTTGCAAACGTGATGATGGTATCCTGTATTTATTTTGGAATTTATCTTTCATAATCCCGGTTATATATTTTTTGCAAGCTGAATGCCTGTGTTTGACCCTACAAATCTATACAATTTCTTTCATCTATCATAAAAAAAACTCACCAGCCCCTCTTAAACACAATTAACTGGTAAGTTTTTTCCTTCAGGCTTATAGTTTTTTAAGCTATAAAGCGTAATTCGTAGGTACAAAATCATTTCTTTAAATGGTTCGCAACACGGTCCATTCAGGTGAGGATGTTGGACATTGATTCAAAGAACCCAGCATCGTAAATTTTATGAAAAGTTTAGTTACCCGATTACAAAGATAAGTTACCCGATTTACATCAGTTGTTACCCGAGTCTAAAACGGGTAAATATAAACACAGAAAGGGTAAACAGTATTTAAAATCGGGTAAACTGTTTATTAAATTGGGTAATCTCATTGTAAAAAAGGGTAACAGGTTTACTGAAAAGGGTAAATATTTAAAAAAATTGGGTAAACACTAATTCATATCGGGTAATCTAACTCACAAATCGGGTAAACATATTCCGCAATCGGGTAAACAATGTTTTGTTTTATAATGGTAGAAATTGCGAAAGATGTTATTCTTTTTGAATTTATAAGCCGTAACCATCATTAATTTATCAAATAATAAGATGGATGCTAACAGTTTTGCAGATTATTATTGAGGAATATACGGAACCGGAGTACTCCAATCGCTAAGACCTGCTGCATTTAATATGGCAATGCGTACCAAAATTTCTTTTCCTCTGATACAATCCGTAAGAAGAAGTTTAAAACTACTTGTAACTATCAAAACTGTATTAAATTGAGGCTCATGTTCATCAACATATGCAACTTGCACAAAATAGTTAAGTCGTTCTCTTTTGGTTCTTTCCTCCTCTTTTTTTCTTAAAAGATATATTTTTGCACTTAGATGTAACTTCCCTTTTTCAATACGATTAATAACCGGAGGTTTAACAATTCCATGAGGCGATGGAACGGAACTTGAATCAAATCCCGAGAGTTTGAGTTTTTTTGGAACCCCTTTGTATAATTTGTTCACATAGTTTAAAATAATTGACAATGCTGCAAATAGAGCCAGGGTAGAAGCATTACGCGTGGTAACACCAACAGATTTTACATTTGCCTGATGATTGATAGCCAATTCAACAAGGGATGAAAATGTTTGAGCATCAATTTCCGGATTTGGATAATCACTGGTATTTTTATAAACACCTTCCTTGACTCTTAATCCCAGATTGCAAATTTTCGAATGTTCTTCTTTATCGCAATTCATGATTGCTTTTGTAACTCTTGAAGCCATAATAAAGACATTAATTGGTTGTTATTTTACTGTATCGTAGTTATTTATTAAATTCGCTTGTTGCGACATTATTAATTATGAAATTACTAGATTGCAAATTTAATAAAAAATAAAATACGGTATCGCAAAATTAAATAACAGAAAATAAATTGAGGAAAATTATTGCTTATTCCCATTAAGAATATACTGAAATGTTTGCAGGTTCGATTTGCCATACAAATTCATTTTGTCCACTATGCTTTTGCCAGCACAGTTTGGCGAAGATTCTACTTTTGTATTTTCTCTCTTTTTTGGCTCAATCCAACATCTGATAATACAAATCTTAGCCAACTCCGAAAAGTAATCTGTGATAATTAATCAAAAAATAGATTGATATATTCTATTGACTATCAAGGATACATTTTGAAAGAAATCTGTGCATCTGGTGCGTGTTTTCGGTTTTATGACTTTTCAGAGTGGACTCAAATCTTAATTTAATCTCATTAGGGTTAAATTCCCCGCTGCTTGCAGCGAAATTTTCGCAGGTGCGAAGGCTTCTTCATACTCCGTCCGCTTGCGGCGGAGTTTTTGATTAAAAGCAGAAATATTTCCCTCTCCGGTATGTTTCTCCTAAAAGTTAATCTAATCAGGTGCTTAGTTAGTGTAGTACTATTGCTTAGTAATGGAAACTGATACCGGAGAGGAAATCGAATAAGATTTATTGCATCAACTGATTGTTTTTTAAACTTTTTAGAATCAAAATCAGCTTAATGCTTAATGATTATTAATCAACAAATAAATCGAAATTATAAAGGTCGGTGCTGAGGTAGCGCTCCCCTGTATCGGGCAGTATCACTACGATCAGTTTGCCTTTATTTTCTTCTTTATAAGCTTCCTGAATGGCAGCCCATGCAGCAGCCCCGCACGAAATACCACACAAAATACCTTCTTCTTTAATCAAACGACGGGCTGTTTTTATTGCATCATCATTGCTAACCTGAGTGATACGGTCGATAATACCTGTATTGAGAATATCAGGTACAAAACCGGCTCCGATACCCTGTATTTTATGAGGTGAAGGAGCTCCTCCCGACAAAACAGGTGATGCAGATGGCTCAACAGCAATGCTGATAAGTTCGGGTTTGCGTTTTTTTATCACTTCAGATATTCCTGTGATAGAACCACCTGTCCCAACTCCTGAAACCAAAATATCTATTTTACCATCCGTGTCATTCCATATTTCTTCAGCCGTTGTTTTACGATGAATTTCGGGATTCGCTAGGTTCTTAAATTGTTGCGGCATATAAGAGTTTGATGTAGCTGCAATCAATTCTTCGGCTTTGGCAATGGCTCCTTTCATGCCTTTGGGAGCCTCAGTCAGCACCAGCTCGGCTCCAAAACCTTTCATAATATTCCGACGTTCCATACTCATGCTTTCGGGCATGGTTAATATAAGTTTATAACCTTTCACGGCACAGGTAAAAGCCAAAGCAATACCCGTATTTCCACTGGTAGGTTCAATAATTACAGTGTCTTTATTTATCAATCCTTTTTTCTCGGCATCTTCAATCATTGCCCAACCAATACGGTCTTTTACTGACGATGCCGGGTTAAAGAATTCGAGTTTAGCAACCACAGTTGCATAAGCATTGTTTGTTACACGGTTCAGCTTAACTAAAGGTGTGTTTCCTATAAGTTCGCCAATATGATTTGCAATTTTCATAAGAGTTAAGATTTTAAATGTTCTTTACAAAAGTAATACTATTTTTAATTATTCTAAACAAGAAGGGAGATGATATATTTCACTTATCACCTCCTTACTGCTATGATTTCATTTTATATGAGAAGAAATAAGACTGTATTTAAAATTATCCTATCAATAATCCCTCGATTCGAACTTTATAAGAGCCATCTTTTAATTTGGTTACGGCATTCACCAAACCGCTATGACGCCATTGCAACATGCAGCGGCGAGGCATAAACCAATAGCGAACCCCAATTTTAATTTCTTCTCTGGTTTCTTTGATGATGCCTTCGTATGCCTGAGACACATAATATCCGATATCAACAAAACCTTCAGCACGTGGACGTAATGGACCTGTTACATTCCAATTGATCACTCCGTTGCGGGCATCAACCGATGAAACTACACCACAATGAGTGATGGGACATCCGCATGACATGCCCATCGGACGACCTATCATCACATCTCCTTTTTTAACTCCAAGTTCTTTAACCAGAGTTGGATTATAAGGCAAAATGGTTTCTTTTGGACCAGGTTCGTTGGGGAAACAATCGAGAATAAAATCGAATTCACGTTTAAGATTGTCTTTCCATCCCATTTTTTCGCCTATGCTTACACCTTCTTTAGCACAAATAAAACAGTCGGTTGTATCTTTCTTATCTTCTATTTTATCGGCAATATGTATGCATTTTTTAAGTTCATCTTCGCCTGTATCTACCATATTGGCAAAGTCTTCGCAGGTACGATACCCGCATGCGCCACAATCTAATTTAGGCAGCAATTCCATCGTTTTTGTTTGTATTTCCATAATTTTAATTATTTGAAAAGATTGATTTTAATTGTAATACTGTTTTTTCGAGGACTTCGATAAAATAATCAACATCCTCTTCTGTATTGAAGCGCCCCAAACTCAGACGTACAGCTCCTCTTGCTTCAAAAGGGTCTTTACCTATGGCCTGCAACACATGAGAGGCGCTTTTTGTGGTATCATTATTTGAACAGGCTGAACCTGCCGAAAGAGCAATTCCTTTTTCATCAAGCAGTAACAAAAGCCTGATGGTTTCACCTTCCAATCCGCTGATGCCGAAATTCAGATTGTTAGGTAAACGATTGTTGATGCTTCCATTCACATAAAAGCCTTCAAATTTGTTTTCCAATTGATAAATAAGTTTATTCCGTAGTGCGATAATGCGTTTGCTTTCTGAATCCAATTCATCTATACACAATTCAGCAGCTTTCACAAAACCAGCAATGCCTGGGATATTTTCTGTGGTTGACCTCAAGCCAAACTCCTGACCGCCTCCATGTAGTAAAGGGGTTATAATGGTGTCTTTTTTTACATAAAGACAACCGACACCTTTCGGACCATATATTTTATGGGCATTGAGCGACATTAAAGTAATATTCTGTTTTACAACATCGATAGGAAATTTTCCAAAAGATTGACAGGCATCCGTATGAAAATAAACATTTCGTTCTCTACATATTCTTCCTATTTCTTCAATGGGTTCGATGGTACCTATTTCATTGTTGGCATGCATCACAGAAACCAGAATGGTTTTTGGGTTTATCATCCTTGAAAGTTTATCCAAATCGACAAACCCATCTTTATCAACAGAAACATAAGAGATAAAAAATCCCTGAGTTTCCAGCCATTTGCAGGTATTCAGGATACAATCGTGCTCGATTGCTGATACAATGAGATGATTTCCTTTATTCCGGTTGGCAAAAGCTATCCCTTTTAAAGCAAAATTATTGGCTTCGGTTCCACCTGAAGTAAAAATGATTTCTTCGGGTTGGGCATTAATAAAAGAAGCCATTGTCTCCCGCAAACTATCCAGAGAATTCTTTACCATAGTTCCAAATGAATGAAGACTGGAGGGATTTCCAAATGCCTCCATTTGATAAGGAATCATAGCCTCGAACACCCTTTTGTCTAATTGGGTGGTAGCTGCATTATCAAAATAAATTTTACGGGAATTATTCTCCGACATAAAACAAGTCATTTTCCATAGTACGAAGAACCCCAAAGTGGTTTTTTGCACCTATTTCTTTTTTACCTACACATATAGTGCAGGTTCCTACTGGTGGATTTCCTTTCAGGAACATTGGATGATCTATTTCCGGAGATTTTAATATATCGCGAACAATAGGGTCGATTCCTATACCATATAAGGCATTGCTTTCAACTACTGTAATACCTTTTGCTGCCTCCAATATTCTGTAACGGAACACTTCGCGTTCTGCCTGAGAAACCAAATCGATTTTGGTTATCACACTGATATCGGCCAAGGTAAGCATAGGACCAATTTTTCTTGGAAGATTCATACCGCTCGTAGCTTCCAACACTACAATACCTAAAGAATTTTCAATGTAAGGAGAACACCTCAAACAAAGTCCGGCAGTTTCTACAAACAAATATTCTGCACCTTGCTCTTGGGCCCATTCTACCACTTCATCCAACACAACCACATTGCAATGATCGGGACAAAGCTCGCCTGAGTATATTTTTTTGGTAGGAATATTAAATTCATTTCTTAATTGTTCATCTTCATCGGCATAAAGAACATCAATTTTTAAGTAAGCAGGTTTGAGTCCTTTTTTCAGAATCCTGCGAATCACCTGTTTTATTACTGTTGTTTTACCGCATGTAGGCGGTCCTGCAAAAATTATAAGTTTCATTTTTATTGTTGTTTCGTTTATTAATATGTTATTACTACTGAGAATTTATACAGCAACGTTATTCTGGTTTCTCCTTTTAAGATAAATCTGATAGCTTGTGGCCAGATCTTTTATCTGCTCACCAAAAACTTCATCAGTTATTTCTTCTCCGGCACGAATTCGTTTCCGGAATTCGAGCATCACATCATCTATTTTTTTAAGACCTAAAGCCGCCATTTTTTCTTCAGCATTGGTAGTTATCATTTTTTGCATAGCTCCGTTTTTCATGATTATTCTGAAATCAGACAATAATGCAATGCGTGGATCGTGAGTTACGAAGACGAATATTTTATCATATTTCTTTAGAAGTTTAAGAGCTTTGGTACGATGAATACCTGCATTTTCAATCTCGTCGAGAAGAATTATCGGAGAGTTCCCAATGATAACTGCATCTGCAATCAATAAAGAACGGGTTTGTCCACCCGATAGTTCCGTCATTGCAGTCTGTCTGATAATTGCTTCACCAGTAAGCTGATTTGCAAAATCGAGAGTTTCTTCAATCATTTGTTCGGCATTTTCCGAACCACGAATCTTAGCATGTATCTTCAAAAACTCACCCACAGGAAGATCGGACAAGAAATTGGTGTGCTGAGATATTAGAGCAATAGGATGTTTGGAGGGATCGAAAGAAAAATCTTCAGGTATAGGTTGATCATTAATCAGAACCTGACGCTCGGAAGGAGTGTTGCTGTTGGCAAAAAGTTCTATATCGTTAATGAGTGTGGTTTTTCCGCAACCAGTGGGTCCTACTATACTAATAATGTCTCCCATTTTTAGGTCGAAGCGGTCAACTTTTTCGGCCTGCCCATCTTTTCCTATGCCGCCAATTATTGTTATTTTATTGATTTCCATATTTATATTGTTGTTAAAATTTATACTATACAAAGTCTACCAAAATGGTAGACAAAAGTAAATAATGTTTACCTTTGCAGAAGTTTTATGAGCTGCAATCAGGCATAAAAAAACATGAAATAATTCATAAAATAAACTGTTTTTAAATAGAAGAGAGGTATGATTAGTCCTAATAACAAAACACCATTTGATTGTGATAGTTGTGTATTCAAGCATTTTATCTGCCAATACATTACACCTTCCGAATTCGAATTGCTCTATAAAACCTCTCAGCAATTAAAGTTTAAAAAGAATGAATACATAATGAAGCAGGGAACAAAAGCTTCTCATCTTGTGTTTATTTCGAAGGGACGGGTGAAGATGAATTTTGAAACAGATTCGGGTAAGAATATTATTCTCACTATAACCAATGCACCCAATCTGCTTGGGGCTGGTATTATATTGAATGAAGGCACCAATATTTTTTCCATCATTGCTATTGAAGATTGCGAGGTTTGTTTGATTGATATTGAAATATTAAAATCATTTATTGTTAAGAATGGCCAACTGGCTCTTCAGCTTTTAGAATTCATGTCGAAGATGTTTAAAGATTCTATTTTCAATTTTATTAGTCTGGCTCACAAACATGTGAATGGCCGGGTTGCCGATGTGTTGATTTATCTTTCAAAGAGCATTTATCAAAGCAATGAGTTTAATTTGACACTTTCGCGAAAAGAACTGGCAGAATTTGCAGGCTGCTCGCAAGAGAATGTGATTCATACTTTTTCAGGATTCCATAAAGATGGGATCATTAAATCGGAAGGCAAGCATGTAGAGATTGTGGATGCGGAGAAGTTAAATTTAATCAGCAGAAATGGATAGTGCAAAATAAACTGAAACTATTTTATCTATTTTATCTCAGCAAAATTAAAATTGGCTAAGACCATGCCAAACAAATAATTTAATTGAAACCTCTTCATAATAAATAATGAAGCCATGCTTTAAGACACATTTTATTTAGGCCGTAAAGGAAATAGGCCAGTCAAGATTTGATATGAGATTCTTACTTTGAAAACCTGCAAAAATTATTCCGTTACCGTAATTTTCAATTCATCAAATATTCTCCCCCATTTTATAAGCCTCCAGACTCGTTCATGAAGGTAGAAAAGGAATATTTTCGTAAGAACTTCCGATGAACCCACTTTTAAAGCTCCAAGGGGATTACCCGAAATGAACCAGCTTATAAATATAGTATCAATAGTGCCAAATGCTCTCCATGAAATTCCTTTCAATAAGGAGCGAAAATTAGAAAGAGGATTGCTGTCGCGCAAATATGATATCTGATTCCAAAGGCGTTCGTGCAGAAAATATAAAATTATTTTAGTGGCAATTTCAGTTAAAGCAATTGGTAATGCCACTGAAACTTTGCCGAAAAAAAAGTATGCAATAAAAAAAGTATCAATGGTGCCTATAGTACGCCAACTAACACCCTTAACCAAACTTCTTGCTTTAGTGTCTCTTATCATACTGCAAAAGTAAGCAACTTATGGGATGTGGAGTAAGAAATGATTTAAGTCAGAAGGTGAAATCCAAAGTAAGAGGGAAAGAGTAAGAATAATAGTGCAGAAAAACCGATTCTTTAATTAATTTATAGACAGGCATCAAGCACTAATGAGATAATAACTCAACTACGTGATAAGATAGAATTATGCCTCTAAAAGGCATTATAATTTACATTTGGGCTTTTCTTCATTTTTTATGAGAAAAATAAAACATCAGCGAAAATATAATCATCATAATACCTCCTGCTACAACAGAAATCAATAAGGTAATTGGTTTTGAAAAACCATGATGATATACATTGATGCCGACCCACCCAAACACCATCAGAAAAACAATAATATTGCGCATACTGAAAAAACTCAAACCAAAAGAAACCATTACATTATCAGGAGCATTTACCTGCTGCTCATCACCGGAAACTTCTACCATATCGGATTCATTTTTGTTCTTGTTTAATTTTCGTCCATCCAGACCGGCAATACTCAAAACCAGTTGAATAATAAATATTAATGTAAAGGGTGTGGAAATATACCACAATATTTTTTCGAAAGAACTCAGCGTTTGAAACCATTCCAGCATAAAAAGGCTTATATAAATGTGCTAGCAAAGGTAAGGTTTTGATGATGATGCGGCTATTTTAATAGAAAATATTTTATCAATGGAATTCTCAATAAACAAGATAAAATATTTACTACTTGAATTACACCATGATAGTCGTTGCTTACTTTTTAGATTTAATTTATTTTCGGCACACTATTTGTTTAAATTCTATCTTTGTAAAAAATTTAATCATGAAAAAGATATTATTAATGGTAGCGAGCTGTTTTTTAGTTTATGCAGCCATTGCTCAGGATAAAGAAGATGTTAAAAAAGGTACTTTCGGAAAACTTAAACAAGCTGACAGAATAGTTTTCAATGTATTTACAGATTTCTGGATGAATGCCCCTTCTTCAGATGTAATGAAAATAAAGAAAATAAATCGCGGAGCCGATGTGTATCTGATGAAAGAATTTCCTTTTGGAAAAAGCAATTTTAGTTTTGCCTTAGGTTTGGGTATTGGATGCAACAACCTATATAGTGATGCTAAGCCAATTAAAAATTATACAGTTGATACAACAACTCATAAGAATATTTACGATGGAAATACCGTATTTAAAAGATTACCTGACAGTTCCGCTGATAATGCACAAAAAATTACTTACAAAAATAACAAATTCACAACTGTCTTTCTAGATATTCCGGTAGAATTCAGATACCGAACTAAAAACAATGCTTTCAAAATATATCTGGGTGGTAAATTCGGATTTTTACTAAGCAATCATACAAAATACAATGGCGATAACTATAATGAAGATTCACCGACAGGAAAAATTCGTTTTAAAGAATATAAAATTGCCAATTTAGAAACCATACGTTATGGACTTACTGCCCGTATAGGTTGGAAATGGATACAGGTTTACGGTTATTATTCCTTATCGAAACTCTTCAAAAAAGACAAAGGACCTGATATGTATCCTATTTCGGTTGGGTTGACTATTTCTCCATATTAAGAGTATAGTTAATATTGGCAAAAGATTAGCCTATAACTTTAATTTTTTTGGTTATGTTTAATGATATTGTAGAATTTATTACTTTTGTGGCAAAATAACGT